>JAGRMS010000012.1 GCA_020441135.1 Pseudooceanicola sp. | reverse complement strand
GCTGCGCGACGGGCTGAAGCTGATCCGGCGGGCGGACGAGACCGGGCCGCTGGCGCGCCAGGCCGACCCGGCGCAGGACGTGGTGATCGTGCCGGCCTTCACCGGCCTCGGCGCGCCCTGGTGGGATCCGGAGGTGCGCGGCGCGATCTTCGGCCTGACGCGGAATACCGGCCCGGCGGAACTGGCGAAGGCCGCACTGGAAAGCGTTGCCTTCCAGACCCGCGACCTGGTGGAGGCGATGCGCGCCGACTGGCAGGGCGCGGGTGAGACCATCCTGCGGGTGGACGGCGGCATGAGCGCCTCGGACTGGGCGATGCAGGGGCTGGCCGACCTGCTGGGCGCGCCCGTGGACCGTCCGGTGATGCAGGAAACGACGGCGCTGGGAGCGGCCTGGCTGGCGGGGATGCGGGCGGGGGTCTATCCCGACCGCGAAGGGTTCGCCGCGACCTGGGCGCTGGACCGCCGGTTCGAACCCACGATGGAGGCGAGCGTGCGCGACACCCGCCACGCCCGCTGGAAACGCGCGGTGGCGGCGGCGCGCAGCGTGTGAGGAGGGGGGCGGCGGGGTGAACCCCGCCCTACGCCAGCCGCGCGCGTTGCGGCTACCTTCCTACTTCGGCATGCCGAAGCGGTCCTTGAGCCGTCCGACGATCTGGTCGCGGGCCTGGCGGTAGCCGGCCAGCTTTTCCTCGCGCGTGGTGCCCATCTCGGTGGGGTCGAGGATCGGCCAGAACTCCACCGAGAGGTGGAACACGCGTGTCAGCTCCAGCGCGCGGCGCTGGCTTTCGGGCGAAAGCGCGATCACCAGGTCGAACGAAGACAGATCCTCGCCCCAGCGTTCCATCTCGTCGAACGACCGCGAGCGGTGGCGGGCGAGCTCCACCCCGATCTCCTCGCAGGCGGCGATGGCGAAGCCGTCGATCTCGAGGTCGTTGTGGACGCCCACCGACTGCACATAGGTGCCGGTGCCGTAGAACTTCTTCATGATGCCCTCGGCCATCGGCGAGCGCACCGCGTTGTGGTCGCAGCAGAACAGCACCGACTGCGGCAGGGCACCCGTCACGCTCAGGCTCCGAAATGCAGCACGCAGATCAGCGTGAACAGGCGGCGGGCGGTGTCGGTGTCGACCTCGACCTTGCCCTCCAGCCGTTCCTGCAACACCCGGCTGCCCTCGTTGTGGATGCCGCGGCGCGCCATGTCGATGGTCTCGATCTGCCCCGGCGGCAGGGTCTTCACCGCGTCGTAGTAGCTCTTGCAGATCTGGAAGTAGTCCTTGACCACCTGCCGGAACGGCCCGAGCGACAGGTGGAACTCGGCCGCCTTCTGCTCCGACGCCTCGACGTCGAAGACCAGCCGCTTGTCGCGGATCGACAGGTTCAGCTTGTAGGGTCCGTCCGGCACCGCGCGGTCGTCGCGGCCGGGCAGAACGAAGTGGTTCTGCTCGAGCAGGTCGAAGATCGCCACGCGGCGTTCCTGCTCGATCTCCGCCGTGGGGGGCGGCAGGTTGGAATCGTCGAGCGCGATTTCACTGATATGGGACATGGGCCGGACCCCCGGGAGTAGGGAAAACACCCCGAAAGCCTTAGCCCAGCTTGCCCCGCGCGGCAATGCGGCGATGCGGCGTCAGATCGTCTGGTCGTAATCGCCGACTCCCGGCTCGGTGCGGATCACCGCATCGACGTCGTGGAAGATCGCGCGCATCTCGGCCTCGCTCTCGCTGCTTTCGCAGACAACGACAAGATTCGGCGTGTTGGACGAGGCGCGCACCAGCCCCCAGCTGCCGTTGTCGAGGATCACGCGGGCGCCGTTGACCGTCACGACTTCCTTGATCGGGCGCCCCGCGAGGGTGCCGCCCTCGTCCGCGCGGGCGACGAGTTTCGCCACCAGACGGTCGAGGATCGCGTATTTCTCGGTATCGGCGGCATAGGGCGACATCGTCGGCGTCGACCAGGTGCGGGGCAGGGCCTTGCGCAGGTCCGACATCGACTTGCCCGGGTTGCGGTCCATCAGCTTGCAGATCTCGACCGCGACGCGCATCCCGCAGTCGTAGCCGCGCCCGATCGGTTCGGCCAGGAAGTAGTGGCCCGACTTCTCGAACCCCGCCAGCGCGCCCAGCTGCTTGACCCGGCGCTTCATGTGCGAATGGCCGGTCTTCCAGTAATCCGCCCTGACCCCATGTTTCTTCAGCTCGGGGTCAGAGGCGAAGAGGCCGGTGGATTTCACATCCGCCACGAAGGTCGCGCCCGGGTGCAGCCGGGCGAGGTCGCGGGCCATGATCACGCCCACCTTGTCGGCAAAGATCTCTTCCCCCTCGTCGTCCACCACGCCGCAGCGGTCGCCGTCGAAGCCCAGCGCGAAGTCCGCACCCGACTCCTTCACGGAATGCGCCATGTCGTGCAGCATCTCCATCGCCTCGGGGTTCGGGTTGTAGTGCGGGAAGGTATAGTCGAGCGTGTTGTGGCTTTCGACCACCTCGACGCCAATCCGCCGGAACAGCTCGGGCGCGAAGGCCGAGGCGGTGCCGTTGCCGGTGGCGCAGACGACCTTCAGGGGCCGCGACATGCGGAAATCGCCGACGAGGTCGTCGAGATACGCCTCCTTCACCCCGTCGACAAAGCGATACGACCCACCCGGGCGGTCCTCACCTTCGCCGCCCAGCACGATGTCGCGCAGCTCTGCCATCTCGTCCGGCCCGTGCGTCAGCGGGCGGTCGAAGCCCATCTTGACCCCGGTCCAGCCGTTCGGGTTGTGGCTGGCCGTGACCATCGCCACGGCGGGCACGTCCAGGTGGAACTGGCTGAAATAGGCCATCGGCGACAGCGCGGGCCCGATGTCATGCACATTGATCCCGGCGCGCATCAGCCCCAGGACCAGGGCGTGTTTGATCGCCAGAGAATAGTCGCGGTAGTCGTTGCCGACCGCGATGTCGGGCCGGATGCCCCGCCGCATCATCTGGGTGCCCAAGCCAAGGCCAAGCGCCGTCATGCCGGGCAGGTTGATCTCGCCCGGATACTTCCAGCGCGCGTCGTATTCGCGAAAGCCGGTGGGGGCGATCATCGGGTCGCGCAGGAATTCCCAGGTGTTGGGGGTCGACTTGGCAAGCGGCTTCATACGGAAAAGGTCTTTCGTCACAGAGAGTTAAAGGCGGACCGGATCGGCCTTGGCGATCCGGTCGAAGGTCATCAGGGTTTCGACCAGATGTGGCATCTGGTCGAGGTAGATCATGTTCGGCCCGTCGCTGGGCGCGTTGTCGGGATCCTCGTGGGTCTCCATGAACATCGCGGCGACCCCGATGGCGGCGGCGGCGCGGGCCATGACCGGCGCGAATTCGCGCTGACCGCCCGAAGAGGTGCCCTTGCCGCCGGGCGAGGCCACCGCGTGGGTGGCGTCCATCACCACCGGATAGCCGGTTGCGGCCATGTGCGGCAGGCTGCGCATGTCCACGACCCAGTTGTTGTAGCCGAAGGATGTCCCCCGCTCGGTCAGCAGGATCGAGGTGTTGCCGGTGCTTTCGATCTTGTCGACGATATTGCCCATCTCCCACGGGGCAAGCCACTGGCCCTTCTTGACGTTAACCGCGCGCCCGGTGCGGCCGGCGGCCAGCAGCAGGTCGGTCTGGCGGCAGAGGAAGGCAGGAATTTGCAGGATGTCGACGACAGCGCCCGCGACGGTGCATTGCTCCTCGGTATGCACGTCCGTCAGCACCGGCACGTTCAGGCTTGACCGCACGCCGTCGAGCACCTTCAGCCCCTCGTCGATCCCCAGGCCGCGCTTGCCCGACAGCGCGGTGCGGTTGGCCTTGTCGTAGCTCGCCTTGAACACATACTGCGCGCCCGCCGCCGCGCAGATCTCCTTCATCCGCCCGGCGATCATCTGCGCATGGTCCGCGCTTTCCAGCTGGCAGGGGCCGGCGATGATGGTCAGGGGGCAGTCATTGCCGATCGTCAGACCGGCCACGTCGACATGTTTCATTGTTACGAAGTCACCTGTTCGCGAAGGATCGAGGCGGTCAGCGACAGCATGAGATAGATGCCCGAGAAGACGAGGAACGCCAGCGCCGTATTCTCGAACTTGCGCGGATAGCTCGCCTCCTGGCTGGCCACCGGCTGCACCGATGTGGTCAGATAGCGGACCTGGCGGTTGGCTTCCATGCGTGTCTGCTCCACCTGTTGCAGCGCGGATTGCAGCATCAGGTCGCGGGTTGCAAGGTCGGCCCGGGCCATTTCGATGCGCACCGTCAGTTCCGCCAGCGAGTTTTCGCCTTTCGAGGCATCGAGCATCTTGGCGTTCAGGTCGCCCAGCAGCTTGCGCAACCGCTCCACATCCGCCGAGACGCCGTCCACCCGCGCCTGGTTCGGGCGGGCGTTGTCCATCAGCGCGGCGAGTTGCAGCTCCTTCTCCTGCAGTTGCAGTTCGACGTTGTTGATCTGCGCCCGCAGGGTGGCGATCACCGCTTCGGGGTCAAGCAGCGCGCCCTGCTGTTGCAGCGCGACCAGCGCCTCCTGCGCGGCGCGGCGGGCTTGTTCGGCCTCGGCAAAGCCCGACTTGGCGTCCTTCATCTGGTCGGCGCGCTTCTGTTCGGACAGGTGGTTGATGCGCTGTTCGGCGTAGGAGATCAGTTTGGCGGAGAACTCGCGGGCGACCTCGGGGTCGGCGGCGCTGACCTCCATCCTTAGCACGCCCTCGGTCGGATCATAGCCGATCTTCACGTTGCGCGAATAGGTGCGGTAGGCTTCCTCGTTTGTGGCGTCCGGTTCGATCCGCTGGATCGGGTCCAGCCAGTCCTGGCTGAAATGCGCCTTGAAGCCCACGTCGGCATCCAGCCGCAGCATCGCATCCTTGGATTGCAGGTAGGATTGCGTGGCGATCGAATCCTGGCTGGTGGCGAACTGCGTGCCGGTCAGCAGCCCGCCCAGGCCGCTGCCGCCGACGTTGTCGGCCTGCAGGATCAGGAACTCGGACTTCGACGAATACATCGGCGTGGCGACGTTGTAGAAATACCAGCCCGCCAGCACGGTCGGCAGCATCACGAAGAAGGCCAGCCGCGTCAGCAGCAGCATCAGCCGCTTGCGCCGCCGCAGCATGATGTCGCGCTGGATCGCCCCGATGTCGCGCGCCCGCTTCTCGGCGGGGCTCATCTCGGGGCGGGGCAGGTAGGGGTTCTGCTGCGGCGCGGTCTGCGGCACGTCGCCCCGGCGGTTGGCAACCTGAAGCTGCCCGGCGGCAGCGGCGACCTGGGCGAAGGCGTCGGGCGAGCCCTCGACCGCGTTGGCCCCGCCCTGCGGCACCACCAGCTCCAGCATGTTCGAGCGCGCGAAGGGGTCGATCCCGCGTTCGCGCAGCAGGCGCACGGCGTCGAAGTCCGAGGTGGCGGGCAGGTTGTATTTCTGCGCCACGCGGCGGGCCATGCGCAACTGACGGCCGGTCAGGCCCTCCTTGCGGATCTCTTCCATGTCGCTGTCGCCCGCCGCCTGCGCGGCCGAGGTCACGTCGCCCTCGCGCAAAAGGTCGGGGGCGGCTTCCGGTTCCGCGTCCGCCTCGCGTGCGGGCTCGGGCGCCCGTGCGCGCGGCGGCTCGATCCGCGGCGGCGTTTCCGGCCCCGGCACGGGCCGCGCCACGGCGGGCTGCGAAGTCTCGTCTTCCTCGTCCTCGGCGCGGTCGTCCAGCGCCGCCACCTGCGACCCCAAAAGCGAGGTGCGGCGGATGCGGAACTTCCTAGCCTTGGGTTTCGTAGTCATAAAGCTGCTTCGCTTCTTCCAGCGTGTCGAACATGTATAGCTGCCCTTTCAGCAGCACAGCCGCGGAACGCACAAATTTTTCAAGGGTGCGCGCCTGGTGCGACACCATGATGATGGTGGTGGTTTCCAGCCGCTCCTGCAGGATCGCGCCCGCCTTCTTGTTGAACTCCACATCCGTGGTGCCGGGCATGCCTTCGTCGATCAGGTAGATATCGAATTCCAGCGCCAGCATCAGCGAGAAGGTGAACCGCGCCCGCATCCCCGCCGAATAGGTGCCGAGCGGCTGGTCGAAGTATTCCCCCAACCCGCAGAGCCAGCGGCAATAGCTTTCGATATAGTCCGGGTCCAGCCCGTAGAGCTTTGCGATGTAACGCGAATTCTCCATCGCCGAGACCTTGGCGACGACGCCCCCCATGAACCCCAGCGGGAAGGAAATCCGGCACATGCGCCGCACCTCGCCCTCGTCCGGTTTTTCCAGTCCCGCCATGATGTTGATCAGCGTGGTCTTGCCGGTGCCGTTCGGCGCGAGGATGCCGAAGCTGCGCCCAAGGTCGACACGAAAGCTGACCTGGTCCAGGATCACCTTGCGCTGGGTGCCGGTCCAGAAGGACTTGCTGACGTTGGAGAATTCGAGCCCGGTGACGGGCCTTGGCGGGGCATGGGGCAAGGCGTTTCCGGGCATGGGCTTCCGTTCCTGCGCTCTGCCTGTCTAGCAAGGGTTGGTTAAAGGCTGTTTACCGAAGCTAGACAGCGAGTTTGGCGACATTATGTCCGATGGCGAAACAATTGTCCAAGGCCCGGGGAGGCAAGCCGGATGACTGACCTCGTGGATGAAATCCGCGCCTGCACGCTCTGCGCCGACCGGTTTGCCGCGACCGCCACGGCGCATCGGCCCCGCCCGGTGGTCTGGTTCCGCCCCGGCGCACGGCTGCTGATCGCCGGGCAGGCCCCCGGCGCGCGGGTGCATCAGTCGGGGCAGCCCTTCACCGATCCGTCGGGCGACCGGCTGCGCGACTGGCTGGGGATCGGCGAGGATATTTTCTATGACCGCGACCGTGTCGCCGTGATCCCGATGGCCTTCTGCTTTCCAGGTTACGACGCGAAAGGGTCCGACCTGCCGCCGCCGTCAATCTGCACCGCGACCTGGCATGCCCGGGTGATGGCGGCGCTGGGCGCGCCCGCACTGACCGTGCTGGTGGGCGGCCACGCCCACCGCTGGCACCTGGGCACCCGCGCCCCGGTGACGCAAACGGTGCTGGACTGGCGCGCCCATGCCCCGGCGATCTTTCCCTTGCCGCATCCGTCCTGGCGCAATACGGGATGGATCCGCAAGAACCCCTGGTTCGAAACCGACCTGCTGCCCGCCCTGCGCGCAAGGGTCCGCGAGGTGCTGGCATGACCGAAACCACACGCCTGGACGCCGCCCATGCGGCGATGGAGGCCGCGCCCGACGACGGCGCGGCGCGCCTGCGCTTTTACGAGCGCCTGGCGGATGGCGAGTTGTTCCTGATGCTGGCGGAAGAGGCGCAGGGCGAAAACCTGTCGCCCGAGGTCTTCGACCTCTCGGACGGCCGCTTCGTGCTGGCCTTCGACCGCGAGGAACGGCTGGCGAGCTTTGCCGGGGGCCGCACGGTGCCCTATGCCGCGCTCTCGGGCCGCGCGCTGGCGCACCTGCTGGCGGCGCAGGGGTTGGGGCTGGGCCTGAACCTCGAGGTCGCGCCCTCGTCGATCCTGATCCCGGTGGAGGCCGTCGCCTGGCTCGCCGGCACGCTCGCCAAGGCCCCGGACGAGATGCAGGCGCAGGTGGCCGAAGTCGCCGCCCCCGCCGGCCTGCCCCAAACGCTGCTGGCGGCGCTCGACACCAAGCTCGCCGCCGCCGCCGGACTGGCCCGCGCGGCACAACTCGCCGCTGTCACCTATGTCGGCGGCGGGCGCGGCCACCTGCTGGCCTTCACCGGCGCGGCGCCGGGGGCCGAGCCCGCGCTGGCCCAGGCGGTGCGCGAGGCGCTGGTCTTCTCCGGTCTCGAGGCCGGGGCGCTCGACGTCGCCTTCCTTTCCGAGAACGATCCGCTCGCCGCAAGGCTCGACCGCACCGCCCTGCGCTTCGACCTGCCGCAGCCGGTACGCGAATCCGCGGCCCGCGCCGCGCCGGGCAGCGATCCCGCCCGCCCGCCGATCCTGCGCTGAAACAATTCCTCACGCCCGCTGAAGCGGCCTCACAGCTTGGCGAGACCCCCTCCGCCCGCGCGCGTCCCCGGCTTATCCTGGGTGCATCGCAACCAGAAAGGACAGGAATTCCCGATGCTACGCGCCCTGATACTTGCCGCCACCCTCGCCACCCCGGCCCTCGCCGGAGAGCAATACGTCGACAGCACCGGCTTCGCCGTCTCGGGCTACGACGTGGTCGCCTATCGCAATCTGGCCCAGGCCCCGGTTGGCAGCGACCAGCCCGCCCCGGTTCCCGGCCGGGCCGACCTGACCGCCGACTGGAACGGCGCCACCTTCGCCTTTGCCACCCCGGAAAACCGCGAGACTTTCCTCGCCGACCCCGCCCGCTACGCCCCGCAATTCGACGGCCACTGCGCCTATGGCGTCTCCAAGGGCGGCAAGGTGCCCGGCAACCCCACGCTGTGGCGGATCGTCGACGACAGGCTCTACCTGAACATCACGAAGAACGTCGTGGGCTTCTGGGAGGAAGACATCCCCGGCAACATCACCCTGGCCGAAGGCAACTGGCCCGGGATCGAACCGGCGAAAGCCTCCACCAATCCGATCCCCGAATTCTCCTCAAGCGCGCCTACAAAGTAGGCCCGCCAGTCCTTCCATTTGCCATAAATATCCTGGGGGGTGCGGGGGGCAAAGCCCC
>JAGRMS010000142.1 GCA_020441135.1 Pseudooceanicola sp. | reverse complement strand
GTCTTGTGGGTCGATTGCGTGGCATAGACGCGAACGCGGGCGTCGGGGGGCGGCAGCAGGCGGGTCTTGAGCAGCTTTTCGTCGTCGGCGTCGGCGAGCTTCGCCTGCTGCTGGTCGTAGGCCCTGGCGTGTTCCGGTGTCTTCAGCCGTTCGCGCAGGGTGTTGGCGACGTGCATCGCGGTGCGTTGCCGGTAGGTGGGGCCGAAGCGGGCGAAGGCGAACCACGCCTCGTCCCAGAGAAAGATCAGATCCTTCTTGATGGCGAGGCATTCCTCCATCACGCGTTCGACGTTGTAGACGATGCCGTCGAAGGTGCAGTTGGTGAGCAGCACCATGCGCACGCGGTCGAGCTTGCCGTGGGCCTTGAGGTTCAGGAGGGTGTGCTTGATCTCGTGCAGGGGGACCGCGCCGTACATCGAGTATTCGTTGAGCGGGTAGCTGTCCATGTAGACGACATTCGCGCCGGCCAGCACCATGCCGTAGTGGTGCGACTTGTGGCAGTCGCGGTCGACAAGGACGATGTCGCCGGGGCGCACCAGCGCCTGCACGACGATCTTGTTGCAGGTCGAGGTGCCGTTGGTGGCGAAGAAGGTCTGCTTGGACCCAAAGGCCCGCGCGGCCATGTCCTGCGCTTCCTTGATCGGGCCCTTGGGCTCCAGCAGGGAGTCGAGGCCGCCCGAGGTGGCGGAGGTTTCGGCGAGGAAGATGTTGGGGCCGTAGAAGGCGCCCATGTCCTGAATCCAGTGCGACCGCGAGATCGACTTGCCGCGCGAGATCGGCATGGCGTGGAAGACGCCGGTGGGCTGCTTGGAGTATTCGACCAGCGCCGAGAAGAACGGCGTCTTGTAGCGGCGCTGGACGCCGCGGAGGATGTTCAGGTGCAACTCGAGGAAGTCTTCCTGGTTGTAGAACACCCGGCGGCAGCGGCCCAGGTCCATACCCGCGATGTCTTCGGCGGAGCGGTCGGTGACGAGGTAGGCGTCAAGCTCGGGGCGGACCTTGGCGATCAGGCGGCAGGCTTCGGGGCCGAGGTCGCCGGGGGCGAGGCCCTCGACATCCTCGTCGTCGCCGACGCGGTTCAGGTATTGGGTGAGGATCTTGAGATCGTTCTTCGACTTCAGCACGAGGCCGGGGCGCACGACAACCGCCTGGACGTTGTGGTTGAACAGGATGCCCATCAGCGCGTCTTCGAGGCTTGGGACGATGACGGGTTCGTAGATGAAGGCGTCTTCGGCGCGGCGGACGCGGTGCAGGTTCGAGCGCAGGAAGCGTTCCTGGTGCTCGTTCACGTTGTCGACGATCAGCACCTCGAAATAGGGGCGGCCCATCGCGCGGGCCTCGGGCGGGAGGTTGCTTTCGTCCTCGTAATCCTCGGTATCGGTGTCCTCGGTCGAGAGCGGGATGGAGCGGCGCCGGTAGGCGCCCGAGGTCAGGGCGCGGGCGATGCGGCGGACGGTGATCGCCAGTTCCTGGATGTTGCGCGCCTCGAACTGGCGTCGGAGCTGGTCGAAGGCGTGGCGGCCGGGGAAGGCCCAATACGCCTCGATCGGGGCGAGCGAGGCGAAGAGCGCCTCGGCCGTTGCCAGGAGCTTCTTGCCCTGCTTGCCGTCCAGCCCGTGCAGGCCCAGGGACTCGGTCGTTTCGCGCAGCGCGCTCCACCGGTCGGCGCGAAGTTGAGTGGCACTGTAGTAGTCACCGACGGATGAGATGCTGGCCGGGTTGGTCTGCTGGTTCATTCGGTGGTCCTCTCTCCTTCGCGCCTGCCCTGGCGCCTTGCCCTGGTGGTCAGTTGCGCCCCTTGAACATCGGCGCCGCGGCCGGTGCGGTTTCGCGGGCCAGCGCGGTGCGCGGGTCCGATACGTTGACGCCTGCCCTGGAGCCCTGCCGCTGCGCTTCGAGCGGGCCGAGCGTGTGCAGGTAGGCGTCGGAGCCGCTGGTGCGGTCATAGACGGGGAAGTCGGCCTCGCGGTCGCGGAAGGACTTGAGCACCTGGCCAAGGCCCTTCATGCCCGCCTCGCGCTGGCGGCGGACAATGTCGAGGTCGATCTCGATGGGGAACATGTCCTCTTGCCCCGCCGACTGGTGCAGCACGGTGGCGGAGGGGTCGACGACGAGGCTGCGCCCTACCCCGCCTGCCGCCAGCCCGTTCACGTCGAAGACGTAGCACTGGAACTGCGCGGCGGTGGCGCGGGCGATGGCGATCTCGGCGTCGCGGTCGGTGGTGCCGGTCAGGACGGGGTGCAGCAGCACCTCGACGCCCATGCTGGTCAGCTGGCGCGTGGTTTCGGGGAACCAGATGTCGTAGCAGATCGAGAGACCAAAGCGGCCCACGTCGGGCACGTCGAAGACGCAGAAGTCGCGGCCGCCGGTGATCCCCGCCTCGTAGGGCCGGAAGGGGAACATCTTGGCGTATTTCGCCACGATCTCGCCCTGCGGGTTGATGACGACGGAGGTGTTGTAGATGTGGCCGTCGGGGGCTTTTTCGAACATCGAGCCGGGGATCAGCCAGATGCCGTGGCGGCGGGCGTCCTCGCGGAACTGGTCGAGCGCGTCGTTCGGGAAGGGCTGGGCGTACTGGTCGAGCGGGCCATAGGGCGCGAGTTCCGAGAACAGCACCATCTGGACCCAGGGAAAGCGGGCCATCAGGATGTCGATCCGGTGGCGCATGCCTTCGACGTTGGATGTGAGCGCGGCGACGTGCATCTGCACGCCGGCAATCGCGAAGGGGGTCATTTGGGTCTTGTCTCCAAGGTTGGGGTTTCCTCCCGGGAGGTCTGACTTAGCCTTTCGGTCAGCGGACCACCAGCACGGGGCGGTCGGCGTGGCGCACCACCTTGTCGGCGTTGGAGCCGACAAGCAGGGTGCCGAGGTCGCCCGCGGGGTGCGAGGCCATGACGATCAGGTCGGCATTCAGCGCCTGCGCCTGTTTCAGGATGGTCTCGGGCACATGGCCGTGGGCGGTGTGGACCTGGGCCGAGGGGAGGTGCTTCTGGCGGAACTCCTGGAGGGCGGCCTGCATGTCGGTCAGGGCTTTCTGTTCGAACCCGACGGGCAGGTAGGAGGCCACCATCGCGGAACCGAGGTCGTGGACGATGCCGAGGATGTGGATCGTGCCCGTGGCCCCGGCGCATTTCCGCGCGGCGGGGAGCGCCTTTTCCCAGCTTTCGGGATGGGTGAGGTCGATGGGGAGCAGGATGGTGTCGAACATGGTCTTTCTCCCTCAGATCGTGGCCGTTGCACGCCGGGGGGCGCGGGCGCGTTGCAGCATCACCACCAGCGCCAGCAGGATCAGCGCGGGGATGAACATCCAGTATTTCGACGGCGGGCTGGCGGGGACCATGACGGACTGGATCTTTTGATCCCAGTCGAAGCCGGCCTTTTGCGCGGGGCTGTCGAAGGCGACGTTGTCGATCACCACCTCGTCGCCGTTGACGAGGTATTCCAGCCCGGCGCCGTTCAGCTTTTCGGCCCCGGTGGCGCCTTCGGCAAGCGGCAGCAGGGCCACGAAGGTCACGGGATCGCCGACCGCGTTCACCCCCGCGACCTGCAACCGGATGTCGGTTCCGGGCGGCACGTCGGCCACCGCCTGTTCGATCTGCGCCGGGGCGACGGTGTCGAAGGGCGGATAGATCATGTCCATCCAGAAGCCGGGGCGGAACAGGGTGAAGGCGACCAGCAGCAGCGCGACGCTTTCGTGGAAGCGGCTGTTGACCAGGAACCACCCCTGCGTCGCGGCGGCGAAGAGCAGCATGGCGGCGGTGGCGATGACGAAGATGAAGATGCCGTGTATCCAGTCCACGTTGATCAGCAACAGGTCGGTGTTGAAGATGAACAGGAAGGGCAGCGCGGCGGTCCTGAGCGAGTAGAAGAAGGCCACCACGCCGGTCTTGATCGGATCGCCGCCCGAGACGGCGGCCGCCGCGAAGGAGGCGAGGCCGACGGGCGGTGTCACGTCGGCCATGATGCCGAAGTAGAACACGAAGAGGTGAACGGCGATCAGCGGCACGATCAGGCCGTTCTGCTG
>JAGRMS010000141.1 GCA_020441135.1 Pseudooceanicola sp. | reverse complement strand
TCTTGCCCATGCCGTTGCGGCCAAGCAGCGTCGCCACCTCGCCCGCCTGTAGCGACAGCGTCATGCCGAACAGCGCCTGGCTGGTTCCGTAGTGGGCGGTCACGTCCTTGAGGGTCAGCATCGCCTACTCCTCGCCCAGGTAGGCGTGCTGCACCGCCTCGTTGCCGCGGATTTCGGCCGGCGTGCCGGTGGCGATGATATGGCCGTAGACCAGCACCGAAATGCGGTCGGCCAGGGCGAAGACCGCGTCCATGTCGTGTTCGATCAGCAGGATCGAATGCTTGCCCTTGAGGCCCTTCAGAAGCGCCACCATTTCAAGGCTTTCCTGCGTGCCGAGTCCCGCCATCGGTTCGTCGAGCAGCATCAGCTCCGCCTCCGCCGCCAGCGCGATGGCGAGTTCCATGCGGCGGTGCTCGCCGTGGGACAGGGCTACCGTCGCGTGATCCACCTTGTCCGCCAACCCGACGCGGGTCAGCAAGTCGCGGCCCCTCTCGCGCAGGTGGGTGATCGTGCGGGCAGGGCGCAGGAAGCGGAAGGAGTGCCCCTCGCGCGCCTGCAGGGCCAGCGCGACGTTGTCGAGCACGCTCATCTCCATGATCAGCGAGGTGATCTGGTAGGACCGCGTGATCCCCAGATGTGCGCGGCGGTGCGGCGCCAGCCGGGTGATGTCGCGGCCCTTGAACAGGACGCGCCCGCTGTCTGGCACCTGCGTGCCGCAAAGCTGCGAGATCATCGTGGTCTTGCCTGCGCCGTTCGGGCCGATGACGGCATGCAACTCGCCCTGTTCGACCGTCAGGGTCAGGTTGTCGGTGGCCTTGATGCCGCCGAAGCTCTTGTTCAGGCCCTGGATTTCGAGAACGGCGCTCATTTCCGGCCTCCCAGCAGCCCGGCGAGGCCGCCGCGCACGAAGAGGACGGTGACGATCAGCAGGAGGCCGAAGGGCAGTTGCCAGTAGATCGTATACGACGAGAGGATTTCCTCGAGCACGATGAAGATGACCGCGCCCAGAACCGGCCCGATGGTGGTCGCCGCGCCGCCGAGGATGACCATGAACATCAGCTCGCCGGAGCGGTGCCAGTCCATCATCTCGGGGCTTATGAAGGTGGTGAAGTTGCCAAGCAGCGCGCCCGCGTAGCCGCACATCGCGCCAGAGATGACGTAAGCCGTCAAGCGGTAGGCGTAGGTGTTGAAGCCCAGCGAGGCCATGCGCTCGGGGTTGCCCTTGGCGCCTTGCAGCACCATGCCGAAGCGCGAGTTGACGATCATCCGCACCAGCCCCAGCGCCACCAGCAGCGACAGGAAACAGAGCGCGTAGAGCTGCAGGGGCTTGTCGAGGTCGAAGAGCCAGAGCTCGGTCCGGCTGTCGATCACCAGGCCATCGTCGCCGCCGTATTCCTCGATCGACACGATCAGGTAGTAGATCATCTGGGCGAAGGCCATGGTGATCATGATGAAGTAGACGCCCTTGGTGCGCAGGCAGACGAGGCCGGTCAGCAGGGCGAACAGCGCGGTGATGCCCACCGCCAGCGGGATCTGCAGCCAGCCGCTGTTGGTCGCCAGCGCGTCCCAGCCGCCATAGAGCGCGTGATGCGCCGGGATGCCGACGGCATAGGCGCCGAGGCCGACAAAGGCGGCGTGTCCGAAGGAGACCATGCCGCCATAGCCGAGGATCAGGTTCAGGCTGACGGCGGCGATGGCGAGGATCACCAGGCGGGTGGCGAGGCTGAGGTAGAAGGCATTGCCGGAGAGGTAGAAGGCGGGCGGCACGATGGCCAGCAGCACCAGCACGGCAAGCGTCATCCAGGCGCGGCGGGTCATCAGCGCACCTTCGGCGGGAACAGGCCCTGCGGCTTCAGCGCCAGCACCAGCGCCATGATAAGGTAGATCAGCATGGCCGACAGCGCCGGGGCCGAATTTTCGGCGGCGGCGGAGGACATGAACAGGCTGAAGAGGTCATCGAGGAAGGCGCGGCCCAGCGTGTCGATCAGGCCGATCAGCAGGGCGGCGATGAAGGCCCCCTTGATCGAGCCGATGCCGCCGACGATGATGACGACGAAGGCGGTGATGATGATCGAGTTGCCCATGCCGATGCTGGCCTCGGTGATCGGGGCGATCAGCATCCCGGCCAGCCCGGCCAGCATGGCGCCCAGCGCGAACACCAGCGAGAAAAGCAGCTGGATGTCGATCCCCAGCGCGCCGACCATCGTGCGGTTCGAGGCCCCCGCGCGGATCAGCATCCCGAGGCGGGTGTAATTCACCAGCCAGAACAGCCCACCGGCGGCGGCAAGCCCCGCGCCGATGATCAGCAGGCGGAAGGTCGGCACCAGCAGGTCGCCGCCAAGCGAGACCTGTCCGGTCAGCCAGTCGGGCAGGGGCACGGCGATGCCCTGCGGCCCCCAGATGATATGGGCCATCGTGTCGAACACCAGGATCAGCCCGAAGGTCGCCAGCACCTGGTCGAGGTGGTCGCGCACATACAGGGTGCGGGCGATCACGCGTTCGGTCAGCCAGCCGATCAGGCCGGTCAGCGGCAGCGCCACCAGCACCGCCAGCAGGAAGTTCCCGAGCGCATAGGTCAGCGAGGCGCAGATGAACGCCCCCAGCATGTAAAGCGAGCCATGCGCGAGGTTCACGAAATCGAGGATGCCGAAGACCAGCGTCAGCCCCGAGGCGACGAGGAACAGCAGCAACCCCAGTTGCAGCCCGTTCAGCACCTGGATGATCAGGAGGGTGGTGTCCACGCGCGGAACTCCCAAGAAAAAAGCCGGCCGGGGAGGGTGCCCGGCCGGCGATGCGAGGCGCGTGGCCTCAGTTCATCTTGCACTCGGCGGCGTAAGCATCGACGTGGTCGGTATAGACCGTTTCGACCACCTTGGTGGTCCAGGTGCCATCGGCATCCTCGACCACTTCGCGCAGGTAGAAGTCCTCGATCGGCATGTTGTTGGTGCCGAACTTGAACTTGCCGCGGACCGAGGCGAAGTCGGCCTCTTTCAGCGCGGCGCGCACGGCGTCCTTGTTCGACACGTCGCCGCCGACCTTTTCCACCGCCGAGGCGATCAGCATGATCGCGTCATAGGACTGGGCAGCATAGTAGGACGGATAGGTGCCGAACTTGGCCTTGAAGTCGGTGACGAACTTCTTGTTGGCCTCGTTGTCGAGTGTCGGATCCCACTCCTGCGTGGTCTTGGAACCCAGCACGGCCTTGAACCCGGCGGCCTGCAGCTTGGGCAGCGACAGCGCATCGACGGTGAAGACCGAGTAGAGCGGCAGCGTGTCCTTCAGACCGGCCTGGTCATACTGCTTGATGAAGGCGCCACCGGCAGCACCGGGATAGAAGACGAAGATGCCTTCGGCGCCCGAAGCCTTGGCCTTGGCCAGTTCCGCCGAGAAGTCGAGCTGCGCGTCGGCACCCCACTTGGTCAGATCCTTGCCCTTGATCTCGCCCTTGAAGGTGCGTTCCACCCCGGCGGTCATGTCCTTACCGGCGGCATAGTTCGGCGCCATGATATACAGCGACTTGACGCCCTGCCGGTTCAGCACCTCGCCCATTGCCATTGGAGTCTGGTCGTTCTGCCAGGAGGTCGAGAAGAAGTTCTTGTCGCAAAGCTGCCCGGCCATCTGGCTGGGGCCCGCGTTGGCCGAGATCAGGATCTTGTCGGCGTCCAGCACCGACTTGCGCGAGGCGAGCAGGACGTGGGACCAGATGTAGCCCGCGACGAAATCGACGTTGTCCTGCTGCACCAGCTTGTCGGTCGCCTGCTTGCCGGCCTCGGGCGCGAACTGGTCGTCGCCGTAGATGACTTCCAGCTTGGTGCTGCCGGCCATGCCGCCCAGATGCTCCATCGCGAGGTCGACGGCGTTCTTCATGTCGTTGCCGATCACCGCGGCGGGCGTCGTCAGCGTGGTGACAAAGCCGATCTTCACATCGGCATGGGCCGGCAGGCCCAGCATCGCGGCGGCCAGCGCCGCGCTCATCATCTTCTTCATGGTCGTCTCCCCTGTTGCTGCCCGGTCCGCGCCGAATCCTCGGCGGGCCTGGCTGTGGCTTTGATTGAACATCGGTTAAGGCTGCGGCGCAAGTCAGTCATTTTAAGCTTGAAGCATCTTCAGGATGCCCTGCCGGTCGATCTTGCCCGTTCCCGTCTTGGGCAGATCGTCGACAAAGACGACCCGGCGTGGGTACTTGTGCGGCAGCAGGGTGGTCTTGACGTGGTCCTGCAAGGCCTTGGCGGTGGTCTCGGCGCTGAGCGCGATGACCGCCGACAGCGTCATCCTGCGGTCGTCCATCTCGTGCGCCAGCACCGCGGCCTCGCGGACACAAGGATGCTCGTTCAGGCAGCGTTCCACCTCCAGCGGCCAGACCCACTGTCCCGAGACCTTGACGAGATCGTCGGCGCGGCCCTGGAAGTAGTAGAAGCCATCCTTCTCGACGAAGCGGTCGCCGGTGTGAATCCAGTCGCCGCGCATCGTCTCGGCGGTCTTGTCGGGGCGGTTCCAGTAGCCGGGGGCCGAGGAATGGCCGCGCACATACATCACGCCTTCGCCCTGCGTCACCGGCTGGCCATCGGCATCGCGCAATTCGATCTCGTAGCCCGGCACCGCCTTGCCCGCCGCGCCAAGGCGCTGGTTCTCGGTGGTGTTCGAGAGGTAGACATGCAGCATTTCGGTCGATCCCAGCCCTTCGATGGGGGGCAGGCCGGTGAGGGTCTTCCAGGCGTTGAACACCTCTGCCGACAGGATCTCGGCGGCGCTCATGCACTGGCGCAGGCTGGTGAGGTCGCGGGTCTCGACAGCCTCGGCATGGCAGAGCGCGGTGTAGAGCGTTGGCAGGCCGTAGAACACCGTCGGGCGGTATTCCTCGATGGCGTCAAGGATGCGCGCCGGATCGGGTCGGCCCGGCAGCAGCAGCGTCGTCGCGCCGATGGCGAAGGGGAAGGTGACGGAATTGCCGAAGCCATAGGCAAAGAACATCTTCGGGACCGACAGGCAGATGTCGTCGTCGCGCAGTTTCAGGACGTGTTCCGCGAAGCTCGCCTGCGAATAGGCCATGTCGTGGTGCAGATGCACGATCCCCTTGGGCCGCCCGGTCGAGCCCGAGGAATACATCCAGAAGGCCATGTCGTCCGGCCCGGTATCGGCGCAGTCGAGCGTCGCGGGCTGGCCCGCGAGGAAATCCTCTGCCGCCTGATACCTGCCCGCCGCGCCGTTCACGACCACCACGCGTTCCACCTCCAGTCCCGCGAACCGGTCGGCGAAGTCGGCATCGCAGAGCGCGATCCGCGCGCCGGAGTCGGTCAGGTAGAAGCCCAGCAGGTCCGGGGTGGAGAGCGTGTTGAGCAGCACCGGCACGAAGCCCGCCCGCACCGCGCCGAAGAAGGCGGCGGGGTAGGCGGGCGTGTCGTCGAGGAACATCGCGATCCGGTCGCCCCGTTGCAGGCCGAAATCCCGGAAGGCGTTCCCCCATCGCGCCGCCTCGGCGCAGAGTTCGGCATAGGTCAGCGCCCCCGCCGGACCGATGACCGCCGCCTTGTCGGGATTGCGCGCCAGGTTGTCCCAGAGCACCGCGCTGCAATTGCCATGCGCCGCCTTGTCGAACCCGATCGCGCGCGCGCCGGGCACGTCGCCCACCGGATCGGCGATGGTGTTCCGCGCCTCGTATTCCGCCATGAACCGGGGCGACAGCGCGCGCAGGCGGTCCATGTCGATCCGCCCCGAGCGGGTGACGTAGTCAAAGGCGAAGTCCAGCGGCGCCTTGACCATCTTCGCGGCGAAATCCTCGTACCAGGCGCAGGAGGTATTGGCGGCGGTGACGATCTTCTTCGCAATCGGCTGCCGCGCCGCCTGGTAGGCGGGCAGGGCCTCGCGCCAGTCCTTGTGCTCCTTCAACGCACCCACCAGCGCGATGGCATCCTCCATCGCCAGCCGCGTGCCGGACCCGATGGAGAAATGCGCGGTATGCACGGCGTCCCCCAGCAGCACGGTATTTCCGTGATGCCAGCTGTTGCACCAGAGCTTCGGGAACTGCCGCCAGATCGACCGGTTGGCGACCAGCGGCGCGCCTTCCAGCACATCGGCAAAGACCGCCTCGCAGCGCGCCGCCGTCTGCGCCTCGTCCATCTGGTCGAAGCCTTCGGCGAAAAAGGTCGCGCGGTCGCATTCGACGATGAAGGTGCTCATGTCCGGCGCATAGCGGTAGTGGTGCGCGTTCATCGCACCCTTGGCCGTCGCCCGGAAGGTCTGCGTCAGCGTGTCGAAGGGCCGCCGCGTGCCGAACCAGGCAAAGCGGTTTTCCATGTGGCTGATGTCGACCTCGAACGCCTCGGGGGCGGCATGCCGCACCTGCGAGTTCAGCCCGTCCGCCCCGACGATCAGGTCGCCGTCGAGTTCCGCCAGGGAGCCCACCGCATGGCCGAACCGCAGTTCTACCCCCAGCGCCTGAGCCCGCGCCTGCAACATCTGCAACAGGTGCAGGCGCCCCACGGCGGCAAAGCCGATCCCGTCCAGCACCACGGTTCCCTGCGGGTGGTTCAGCGTCATGTTGCGCCAGCGTTCCATCTGCGGCGCGATCAGGTCATGGGTTTCGGGATCGTCGGCCTTGAGGAAATCCAGCGCCTGGTCCGAGAAGACCACCCCGAACCCCCAGGTCACGTCGCGCGGATTGGCCTCGGTCACACGGACATGGACGTGGGGCAGGGCGCGGCGCAGCAGGATCGCGGTGTAAAGGCCGGCCGGGCCGCCGCCGAGAATATCCACCTTCATCGCGCCTTCATCCCCGATTCGCACATCCCTTGACCGGACAGGGTAAAGATGTTTCCATTATGTGCAATACATTCTGAATGGCGCAAAGATGGACGAGGACGGCGCACAAGGGGGCCTGCAATCGCTGGACGCGGCGCTGGCGTTGCTCCTGCGCCTTGCACAGGCGCCGTCCGCGCAATCCCTCTCCGATCTCGCCCGTGCCGCCGGAATGCCGCCCAGCAAGGCGCACCGATACCTCGCCTCCTTCGCCCACGCC
Source organism: Pseudooceanicola sp. (assembly GCA_020441135.1). Classification (GTDB taxonomy): domain Bacteria; phylum Pseudomonadota; class Alphaproteobacteria; order Rhodobacterales; family Rhodobacteraceae; genus Seohaeicola_A. Next base: position 2,661 of record JAGRMS010000141.1, on the reverse strand, counting down.
GGGCTGGTGCGGCAGGCCGGGCGGTCGGGCAAATACGACCTCGGCCCAGCCGCGCTGGACCTCGGCCTCGCCGCGCTGGCCCGGCTCGACTTCGTCAACCGCGCGGCGGACCGGCTGGCGGACCTGGTGGCGGAAACCGGCCTCACCGCGCTGCTTTGCGTCTGGAGCGAGAACGGGCCGGTGGTGATCCGCTGGGAACGCTCGTCGCGGCACATGGTGACGGCGCTGGGCCTCGGCTCCACCCTGCCGCTGCTCAACTCGGCCACGGGCCGCGTCTTCCTCGCCTTCGCCCCGCCCGCCCTGACGGCGGGGCGGCTGGCGGTCGAAGGCGGCGGTGGCGAGGCCCTGCGCGCCCGCACCCGCGCCGACGGCTATGCCAGCGTGACCGGCGACCTGATCCCCGGCCTCGCCGCCATCGCCGCCCCGGTGCTCGACTGGCAGGGCGAGGCGCAGGCGAGCGTCACCCTGATCGACACCGACCCCGCCCGCGCCGCGCCGGAATCGCCCGCGCTGGCGGCGCTGCTTCGGTTCTGCAAGGGTCTCGGCGTCGCCGCGCGCTGAGGCCGGAAATCGCGCGTCGCGCGATGGCGCTCCGCGCGGGAGTATTTTTGAAGAAAAGAAGCAGGGCACGGCACCCCTGATTTCTTCTCTTTCCAAATATCTCCGGGGGAGTCGCCCGGGACGGGCGGCGGGGGCAGCGCCCCCCTGCAACCTCTTCCCAGGCGCTCAGAACGGATTGCGCGGGCCCCGGTCGCCCGACAGCGATTCCTGCCGTGCCAGCACCAGCTCCTCGATGGCATCCGCCAGGTGTTCGGTCATGATGTTGGCATCCCCCCGCGCCACCCGCAGGCGGTGGGCGCGGATCATCACGTCGGCATGGGTACAGCCCACCGGCGGCTCGAACCGATAGCAGGCGAGTTCGATCAGCAGGCCCAGCGGATCCTTGAAATAGATCGAATCCATGAACCCGCGGTCCTTTGGCCCCGAGTGCCCGATCCCCCGCTCGTCCAGCCGCTTCACCGCCTGGTCGAAGGTCGCCTTGCTGACGTTGAACGCCAGGTGATGCACGCAGCCCGGCTCGGTCGGCGTGCGGCGGCGGTCGGCCTTGCGGCTCTCGTCGGTGAAGATCGTGATCAGCCGCCCGTCGCCGGGATCGAAGTAGAGGTGCCCCTCGCCCGGGTTGTCGAGGTTCGGCTGCTCGAAGACGAAGGGCATCCCCAGCACGCCCTCCCAGAAGTCGATCGAGGTCTGCCGGTCGGCGCCGGTCAGGGTGATGTGGTGTACGCCCTGTGTCTGCAACTTGCGCATGGTGTCCTCCGTGGCTGTTGCCCCGGAAGATGGGGCAGATCGCGCCTTCTGGAAACCACCAACCGCGCACAGGGGCCGTGCGGACAGGGATGCGCAGGATCCGGGTCCGCTTGGCGCAGGTTCCGGGTCGCGGCCCTGCGCCGCCGCCGCCACCCTGTCCGGGCGAAACCACGGAGCAAGACAATGACGAAACTTCTGGACGGCAAGGCGATCATCATCACCGGCGCATCGAGCGGCATCGGCGCGGCGACCGCGCTGCGCTGCGCGCGCGAGGGCGCGCGGCTGGTTCTTGGCGGCCGCGACGCGGCCCGCCTGCGCACCATCGAAGGACAGATCACCCAGTCGGGCGGGCATGCGGTGGCGGTGACGGGCGATGTCACCGATCCCGCCCATGCGGCGCGGCTGGTCGAGACGGCGCAGGAGGCGCATGGCGGTCTCGACGGCGCCTTCAACAACGCCGGGGCGGTCGGCAGCGGCGCCACGGTTGCGGCCACCGCGCCGCAGGAGTGGGACAGGGTGCTTGCCACGAACCTGACCGCCGCCTTCCATGCCGCCCGGGCACAGATCCCCGCGCTGGCCGAACGTGGCGGCGGCGCGCTCGTCTTCACCGGATCCTTTGTCGGCTACACCGCGACCCTGCCCGGGATGGGCGCCTATGCGGCCGCGAAGGCCGGGCTGGTCGGCCTCTGCCAGGCGATCGCGGTGGAAAACGGGGAGCAGGGCATCCGCGCCAACGTGCTGATGCCGGGCGGCACCAGGACGGCCATGGCGGGGGATGCGCTGAGCAATCCCGACACCGCTGCCTTCATCGCCGGGCTGCACGCGCTCAAGCGGATGGCGGCGCCGGACGAGATTGCCGGCGCGGCGCTGTTCCTGCTGTCGGAGATGGCCAGCTTCGTCACCGGATCGGCGTTGCTGGCGGATGGCGGCAATTCCATCGCCAAGGTCTGAAAACAGGAAACCGGCGCGCAGGCGCCGGTTTCCCTTGGTCGGTTCAGAGGTCGGTCAGGTCCAGGCCAGCATCGACGGCATGATGACGAAGCCGATGTGGTGGTTGCCGCCCTGAAGGTTCGACTTGGTGTGGTTGTAGAGCGAGCGCCAGTAGGGCTGGATCGTCACCGCGTCCTTCTGCAGCAGCGCCTCGCCTTCGGCCATGATCGCCCGGCGCTTCTCGACGTCGGCCACCGCCAGCGCCTTTTCCAGCAGGGCGTCGAATTCGGGGTTCGAGTAACCGAATTCGTTCCAGGCTTCGCCCGACTTGTAGGCCAGCGCCCAGATCTGCACGCCCAGCGGCCGCGCGTTCCAGTTGGTGGACGAGAAGGGATACTTGGTCCAGTCGTTCCAGAAGGTCGA
>JAGRMS010000011.1 GCA_020441135.1 Pseudooceanicola sp. | reverse complement strand
TCGCTGATCGGCACCTTCATCGTGCGCTCGGGCCTGCTGACCAGCGTTCACGCCTTCGCCAACGACCCCGAGCGCGGGATCTTCATCCTGATCATCCTCGCCACCTTCACCGGCGGCGCGCTGACGCTGTTCGCCGCCCGCGCCGGGGCGATGCAGGCGAAGGGGCTGTTCGCTCTGGCCAGCCGGGAAAGCGCGCTGGTGCTGAACAACGTGCTGCTGGCCGTCGCCGCCTTCGTGGTCTTCACCGGCACGATGTGGCCGCTGATCGCCGAGATGGCCTTCGACCGCAAGCTGTCGGTCGGTCCGCCCTTCTTCAACGCCGCCTTCACGCCCTTCATGGTCGCGCTTGGCCTGGTCCTGCCCGTCGGCGCGCTGCTGCCCTGGAAGCGGGCGCGCCTGGGGCGCACCCTCCGGTCGCTCGTCCCCGCGCTGCTGCTCGCGCTCGCTCTCGCCGCGCTGGCCTGGGCGGTGCAGTCCGGGCGATCCGCCCTCGGCCCTGTCGGCGCCTTCCTCGGCGCCTGGATCGCCGCCGGGGCCCTGACCGACCTCTGGACCCGCGCGAACGGCAGCGCCGCGCGCCTGCCGCGGCTGCCCCAGGCCGACTGGGGCCGCGTCCTTGCCCATGCCGGTCTTGGCGTCACGATCTTCGCCATTTCGGGCCTCACCGCCTGGCAGCAGGAGGACATCCGCGTCGCCCGCACGGGCGAGACCTTCGCCGTCGGCCCCTATACCCTGACGCTCGACAAGGTCGAGGAGGGGCGCGGCCCGAACTACTTCACCACCACCGCCACCGTGCAGCTGGCCCGCGACGGCCAGGCGATCGCCACGCTCTACCCCGAAAAGCGCGTCTACCCGGTGGCGAAGATGCCGACCACCGAGGCCGCCATCGACTTTCGCTTCCTGCGCGACGTCTACGTCGTCATCGGGGACGAGCAGGCGGGCGGCGGCTGGGTCATGCGCACCTACATCAAGCCCTTCGCCAACTGGATCTGGGGCGGCTGCCTGATGATGGCCTTCGGTGGCCTGCTGTCCCTGACCGACCGCCGCTTCCGCGTCGCCGCCGGGGCGCGCGCCCGCCGCCTGGCCCCCGCCGAATGAAGCGCCTCGCGCTTGCCCTTGTGCTGGTGGCCGCGCCCGCCCTTGCCGTCCAGCCGGACGAGGTCTTGCCCGACCCCGTTCTGGAAGCCCGCGCGCGCGAGATTTCCAAGGGCCTGCGCTGCCTGGTCTGCCGCAACGAAAGCATCGACGAAAGCAACGCCAGCCTCGCGCGCGACCTGCGCCTCCTGCTGCGCGAACGCCTGACCGCCGGGGATAGTGACGCCGAGGCGGTGAACTTCATCGTCGCCCGCTACGGCGAATACGTCCTGCTGAGCCCGACCCATACCGGCGCCAACTGGCTGCTCTGGGCCGCCGGGCCGCTGATGCTGCTCCTCGCCGGGGGCACCGCCATCGCCTACCTGCGCCGCCGCGCCGCGCCCGAGCCGCAGGCGGCGCTGACCGAGGCCGAGCAGGAGCGCCTGCGCCGCATCCTCGGGGACTGACGCGCCGTTCCCCTTTCCTCGCGTCCGCCCTTGCGGCAGGGTGCGCCCGAACCGATCCGCCGGAGACCTGCCATGGAATACCAGACCATCACCCTCGAGATGTCCGAGGGCCTCGCCGTGCTGACGCTGAACCGGCCCGACAAGATGAACTCGCTGACCACCCAGATGCGGGCCGAGATCGCCTTCGCCATGCGCGACGCCGCCCGCAGCGCCCGCGTCATCGTGCTGACCGGGGCGGGCCGCGCCTTCTGCACCGGGCAGGATCTGGGCGACGGCGGCAATGCGGCGAGCCTCGATCTGGAACGCACGCTGCGCGACGAATACCAGCCCATGCTCGAGTCGATCTACGACTGTCCGGTGCCCACCATCGCCGCCGTCAACGGACCGGCGGCCGGGGCAGGGGCCAACCTCGCGCTCGCCTGCGACGTGGTGATCGCGACGGAAAGCGCCTATTTCCTCCAGGCCTTCACCCGGATCGGGCTGATCCCCGATGCCGGCGGCACCTGGTTCCTGCCGCGCCAGATGGGCCTCGCCAAGGCGATGGGCGCGGCGCTGTTCGCCGACCGCATCAGCGCCCGGCAGGCCGACGACTGGGGCATGATCTGGGAAGCGGTGCCGGATGCCGAATTCGACGCCCATTGGCGCATCCGGGCGGGGGCGCTCGCCAAGGGCCCGACGCTGGCCTATGCCGCCGTCAAGAAAGCGATCCGCGGGGCGTTCGAGAGCAACCTGCCCGACCAGTTGGCGACCGAGGCGCAATTGCAGGGCCAGTGCGGCAAGTCCCGCGACTTCCAGGAGGGCGTCGTGGCCTTCATGGAGAAACGTCCGGCGGCCTTCGAGGGCCGGTAAGAGGCGCGCGCCCTTCCGCCCCCCGGGCGAACGCTTCGGCAACGCTGCACCAGCGCGCGTAGGGTGGGCAACCTGCCCGCCATTCCCCGGAAACCAGACCCGGCACGCGGCTGGCAACCTGCCCGCCACATGGGCAACGCCTGCACATCCGCCGGAGGCCCCCCGCTCGTCCCGTCCCTGACCCGCACATTTGCAGGTTGCCGGATGGGGCGTGTTTCGCCCCCGTCCCACGGCCTGCGGCTCACGCCGGGCACCGGATCGGCAGGACGTTCTCGACCGTCAGCCACGCGCCGGGGCGCTTCTTCAGGCACAGATTCCGTCCAGTTCCGCCCCCTTCCAGGGCAGCAGCACATCCCGCTCCCGCCGCCCGTTCTCCGGCAGCCCGCTGACCGGCATTTCCTTCGCCAGCATCTCGTGCAGCCGCTTCGTCCGGGCCGCATCGGGGGCAAGCGCGCGGCAGCAGACGTATTCCTCCATGATCGAACCCTGCTGTTCATACCCGAAATCGAGGAAGCTCACCGAGGTCTCGAGGTCGAACAGGTAGGGGTCGTCCGACCGCCCGTGCTCTCCCGCCGCCTTCAGGGGATTGTACCCGGTGCGTGCCCGGTGCTGCCATTGCCAGACATGCACCAACTCATGCCCGAACAGCATCGCCGCGCTGAGCGGCAGGCGCCCCGGCCAGCCGCGCAGGTAATCGGGCACATACCAGTCCTTGGCGAAATAGACCGTGTTGAACAGCGTCACCGCGGCGGGTTTCGAGGTGACGATCGCCTCCGTTACCGGAGGCAGGATCAATTCGCGGCAGGTCACGCGGGGGCGCGGCTTGCGATGGAACGTCACCGCGCCGACCGGGGCGCCGTCGACGAGGCGTACGCGGTTCACCTCCAGCGCATCGCCCATCAGCGAGGCCGCGAAGGCGCGCTCGTTCACGGTGAGGGGCCGCCCGCAGGCGGCGAGAGCGAGGAGGACGAGAAGCAGCAGCCGCAGGATCATGGGCACGACGTTAGCGGCGGCAGCGGCAGGCCGGAAGGGGCGCGGTCCATCAAATCCGCCTCACAGGCTCAGCGCCAGCACGCGGCTGATCTCGGTCAGCGAACGGCCGGATTGCGCCATCCAGACGTTGAACGCCGCCTGGATCGCCTTCATCGAAGCCTTGGAGCCGGGCGGGCGGTCGATCACCCCTTCGGCAATCAGCCGCGCCACCACGTCCTGCGACAGGATGAAACTGTCCCGCCCGGCAAAACGCATCGCGTATTGGCCCGTCGCCCCGCCCAGCCGCGCGCCCCGCAGCTTCAGCATCTCCAGCAGCCCGATGTAGTCGGTCGAGGGCCAGCCCCCCAGCACCGCGCCCGCGCCGCCCTTGGCGCGCAGCTCCAGCAGGAAGGCGGCGTTGTCGCGCACCGCCATGATCTTGGCGCCGTTGCGTACGATCCCGGCGTCCTGGATCAACGCGTCGAAGGCGGTGTCGTCCATCATCGCGTTGCGGCCCACGTCGAAGCCATGGAAGGCGGATTCGAACCCCGGCCACTTCGACTCGATCACCTTCCAGCTGAAGCCGGACTGGAAGATGCATTTCGCCATGACCGCCAGCCAGCGATCCTCGGGCATCTTCGCCAGCTCCGCCGCCGGTTGCGGACGGGACAGTTTCGCCTCCAGCGCCTCGGCCCCGCCGTGGCGGCCGGCGGAGATTTCGAAGAGTTCGTCAAAGCTGCGCATCGCCGACCCTCACGCCGCGTAGAATGAGGCGGTGGCGGTGGCGACCAGCTTGCCGCTGTCCGCCTCGCTCATCTCGGCGCGGGTGAAGACCAGCGCCTTGCCGGCCCGCACCACCGAGGCGCGGCAGAGGATGGCGCTGCCGGTGCCGGGGCGCAGGAACTGGGTGTGCAGGTCGGTGGTGGCGAAGGCCCGGAAGGTGCCCGCATCGGCCAGCGCGGCCAGCACCATCGCGGTATCCGCCAGCGCCGCCAGCGCCTGGCCCGAGACGATGCCGCCGACCCGGATCAACTTGGGCGCCAGCGGCATCCGCACCAGCACGTGATCCTTGCCGACCTCCTCGACAACCGGGTCCAGCGCCCGGACCCAATCGGCGAAATACTGCTCCAGCAGATCGTGGGCGTCCTGCGGCGTCATCGGCTGCTCCTCTCGCTTGCGCAGGACGATTGGTGCGGCGGCAGGGCGCAAAAGGCAAGGGTGTCAGGGGAAGAGGGCAATCAGCCGGTCGTGATGGCGCTGGCATTCCAGCACCGCGTCGAAGGCCCGGCGCGAGCCGTGCAGCGGAAAGCGCCCAAGCTCGGTGCCGTCATAGGTCCAGGTCATCCGCAGCTCGCGCCGGAACTCGGCCAGCAGTTGCTGCGCCTTGTCGCGTTCGGCGTTGACGAGGATGTTCAGCCCCGGCGCGCCGTCCATCACCACGCCGGTCATGTCCAGCGTCCAGGCCGGACGCCGGCCGAAGCGCACGCCGACCGGATAGACGACCCCCGGTTCGATGGATTTCCACCGTTCGTCCAGCAGGGTCACGTCCAGCGCCCGCAGCCCTTCGCGGGTGTCGAAGCCGATGAACATCGCGGTCCGGTCCCAGAGGGTATAGGCAAGGCATCCGCCGGTGGCCGGGTAATACGAGATGTTCCATTCGCCGACCATCGCCCAGCGGGTCGGCTGCGCCGGGGCGGGCAGGGCCACCAGGGAAAGCACGGCGACAAGGAGAGGGCGAAGGAAACCAGTCATCGGATACTTGCGAACTGCACGCAGACCGGGATGGCAGGAATCGATGCCCCAAGCCAAGCGATTCACGTCCGCAGCCGTCTCGACGCCCGCGATTGGCGACAATTTGGAAACCTGGACGCGTGTCACGCGCCATTGTTGCAATCAGGGCGCGTATCGGTATCCCAGTTGGGCTTCCACCCCAAGGTCCAGCCCGTCGCGCAGAAATGCCATGTCCTCGGCGGTCAGCGCCGCCGGTGTCATCGGACGCACCGGCACCGCGGGCTTGAACTTGGCGCCCAGCCGCTTGGTCACGCCCTGGAACGCGCCCTTGCGCGGCGGCAGGCCAAGGCCTGCCGACAGGCGGTCCAGCGTCGCCTCGGGCGCGGCCTGCAAGACCTCCATCCGCAGCAGGGCGCAGGTGCAGCCGCGGTTCAGGTAGCTCAGCAGCCCCGCCAGCTTGGCCCGGCGCAGGGCGGGCAGGCTGTCCGCCACCCGCCCCGTCACCGGATCGCGGTCGGCTTGCAGCGGCTGGCCCTCCAGCGCCGTCCGCTCGTCGAAATACCGGGCGCGGTCGACCGTGCTGGTCCAGGGCGCGCGCAGGAAGGCGGCGAAGTCCAGCTCCTGCAACGCAGGGGTCGCGTGCCAGGGCTTCATGTGCATCGACAGCGCCCAGTCGGCGGCATGGCGCACCAGGCAGATCACCGCCAGGTCGGCGGGAATGGCGATTGCCGAGGGATGGCCGTGCTTCCAGCCCAGGGCCTCGCTCGGCTGCAACCCGGTGTTGCGCACCAGCAGGCGGTGCAGGAAGTTGGTGCCCGACGACCGCTCTCCCAGCACCTGGAACCGCTTCGGCACGCCGCCGCTGCGCTGCACGAACAGTCCGGTTTCGGCAAAGTCCTCGGGCAGCAGGGGGGCGGTCCTTCTATGGTGCGCGCGCAACGCTGCGCCTGCGTGGAATTTCAAGGATTCTCATATAGCCCGCGCCGGGATAAGGTTAAGGCAAAACCGGGGCGAAGGGCAGACAACGATGCAGACTGTGGCCGCGCTGACGATGGTCCGCGACGATGCCTTTTTCCTGGGCGCCTGGCTGCGCCACTACGGCGGCCTGTTCGGGCGCGAGAACTGCTACGTCGTGAACCACGGGCGCGGCGAAGAGGTGGCGCGGCTGGCCGAGGGCTGCAACGTCATCGGCATCCCCGGCGATCCGCACAAGAACTTCGACATGAAACGCTGGCGGATGCTCAACAACCTCGTCATGGGGCTGCGCTGTTACTACACCCATGTGATCGTGGGCGACGTGGACGAACTCGTGGTGCTGGACCCCGAGGCGGGGACCGACCTCAAGACCTGGCTCGCCGGGCAGCCCGGCGACCGGGTGCTGACGCCGCTTGGGCTCGAGGTGATCCACCGCCCCGAGCTGGAGCCCGATCCCGTCGGCGCGTGCATCATCGGCCCGCGCCGCCATGTGCGTCCGGCGCCGCATTACTCCAAGCCCTGCGTCGTGTCGGTCGGCACCAAGATCGCGCGCGGCGGGCATTTCACCCAGTACGAGAAGCTGCACACGCCCGACCCGCTCTACCTGCTGCACCTCAAGTTCTGCGATTTCGGCGCCTATGTCGAGGCGATGGACCGCCGGAACGCCGTGACCGGGGCGCTGGACGGTTCGGTCAAGGACATCGCCATCGGCCGCCACTGGTTCGTCGAGGCGCGGGGCGAGGACCGGGCGGTCTTCGACGCCTTCGCCGCGCTCGAGCCGGTCGAAGGCTTCCCGGTCGGCCCCCTGCGCAAGAAGATGCACCGCAGCTGGAAGGCGCGGGGAAACACCGGCTACTGGGCGTTCGAGCGGCCCGAACCCGCGGTGCAGTTCCTGCTGCCAGAGCGGTTTGCCGGGCTGGTCTGAACCGACCGAATCGATTCGAAATCTTGTCACATTCCGGGTCCGAATCGGGTTTCGCCGGCCGGTCCTGGCGCTCAAAACGCGAACAATCGGCATCTGGAAACCGCATTGTTTCACCTTTGCCGGGGAACTGAGGCGGGATTGTGTCAAGGGCGGCGCGCCTGGCCATGCGCCGGCGCGGCGGTTCGCAATCCGGCGACAATCGGCGGCCAAAAGGTTAAGCCCGGGTTAAAAAATGCCTGTCGGCAAGGGGTTGGAGCGCGGGACCGCCCGGGTGTGGGCGACAGCCCGGCAACAGTTAACCATTTGATCCGACGACGCCAGGCGGCGAATCCCGACGTCTGCCGTGAACCGGCGCCGTCCCGTCGGCAACTCGCTAAAATTTTCGAATTGCCGGACGGCCCGCTGCGTCTATTCATGGGTGGGTCTTGAACGGGCAGGCAGCCTTTTTGCCTGCGTCCAGGGCGTCCGGTGCGATGGAGTAGGCGATGACGGTTTCCAGTGGGTTCGATCCGAACGGTGTCTTCAACCTGATCGGGCTATGGGACTTCAAGCATGGCGCCGAGACCAGGGACACCGGCCTGGGCGACGGCATCGCACAGAACGGCCAGTTCATCGGCGGGGCCTATGCCTCGGGCGGGCAGGCAAAGTTCGACGGCTGCAACGACCGTTTCGACGTGAACGGGCAGGACACGCCCTTCGATCTGAACGCCGGCGTGATCGAGCTGACCTACCGCCAGGACAGCCATGTCGGCCACGACGCCGACACGCTGGTCAGCCGGGGCGAGTATTGCGACAAGGCGACCGAGGGCTATTTCGGCGTCTCGATCCTCAAGACCGGGGCGATCCAGGTCATTCACGACGCCAACGGCAAGGAAGGTCTGCTGACCACCGCCTCGGGCCTCGTGCATCCCTGCGACGACGTGAAGATCACCTACAGCTGGGACGCCGCGACCGGCGCCAAGCTGGTTGTCGAGAACCTGACCACCGGCGCGACCCAGACGCTGAGCCATACGGTCGCCGGGCTCGACATGGATATCGGCGACAACGACAACCAGAGCTTCACCTTCGGTGCGCGCGAGGCCGACGACGGTCAGTTCGACCAGTATTTCGACGGCTCCATCGACTATGTGGCGGTCTACCAGGACGCGCCCGCGCCGATGGGCGACGGGATCGTCGAAGGCACCGCGGGCGACGATGTGATCGACGTTGCCTATACCGGCGACCCGGAAGGCGACCGCATCGACAACGGCGACGCGATCCTGCCGGGCGAAGGCCCGGACGACGACATCGTCGACGCGGGCGCGGGCAACGACAAGGTGATCGCAGGGGCGGGTGACGACACCGTCTATGCCGGCAGCGGCAACGACTATGTCGAAGGCGGCGCCGGCAACGACGTGATCTACGGCGACAGCAACCTGCCGGGCGGCACCGCGCCCCGCGAAAGCTTCGAGTGGGACAAGGCCCCCGACCCCAACGGCCCGGCGCCGATCGACAATGGCGACGACCTCTCCGGCGGCTTCACCCAGAATACCGGCAGCGTGAATGTCACCTATTCGGTCCTGCACGAAAGCTGCGGCGTCGATACCGAGTTCACCAACCAGACCCTGAACGTCGACGGCATCGACACCGATGGCGCGCCGGCGGATGACAACAGCGGCCTGATGTCCGACCTGAACGGCAAGACCAACAGCGCGAAGTATCAGCTCGCCTTCTCGCAGGCGGTCACGGCGGTCTCGTTCAACATCAACGACATCGACGGCGATGGCGTGGTGCGCGTCAAGGCCTGGGATCTGAACGGCAACCCGATCACGGTGAACCTTGCCGGCGGCAGCAAGCTGACCCTGCTCGATACCGATACCGTCGCGGGCAACGACACCGCCGACAGCCTGGGCGGCTATGCCGACCCGGACGCGGCGGCTTACAACCTCCAGGTCTCGATTGCGGGCCCGGTCTCGAAGATCGTCGTCGAGCATTACCAGAACGGCAGCAACAACAGCGGCGTCATCGTCACCGACGTCTATTTCACCCCGACCGTGGTCGACGCCGGCCCCGATGGCAACGACACGCTGCTCGGCGGCGAAGGCGACGACATCCTCTACGGCGAGGGCGGCAACGACATCCTGCGCGGCGGGTCGGGGAACGACATCCTCGACGGCGGCGAGGGCGACAACACGATGGACGGCGGGTCGGGCGATGACACCATCACCGGCGGCTCGGGCAAGGACACCATCACCGGCGGGTCGGGCAACGACACCGTGGATGGCGGCGCGGGCGACGACTATATCGACACCTCGGGACCGAACATCTCGGCGCTGCCCGACCGCGGCTTCCCCTCTTACAACGGTCTGCCGGCGATCCCGGCGGATGCCGACCCCAACAACGACCGCGACACCGTCTACGGCGGCGACGGCAACGACACCATCATCACCGGCGATGACGAGGATTACATCGACGGCGGCGCGGGCAACGACAAGATCGACGGCGGGCTGGACGACGACACCATCCTGGGCGGGTCGGGCGACGATTACATCATCGGCGGCGAAGGCTCGGACAGCATCGACGGCGGCGAGGGCAACGACACCATCTACGGCGGCCTGGGCCCGGTCCTGCCGGATGCGCTGAACATCCGCGACGACGGCTCCGACGGCCCGTCGGATCCTGTCACCGACAACGGCATGGACGTGATCCACGGCGGCGCGGGCAACGACAGGATCTACGGCCAGGACGACGACGACACGCTCTATGGCGACGCGGGCGACGATTACCTCGACGGCGGCATCGACGACGACACCCTATACGGCGGCGAGGGCAACGACCACCTCGTCGGCGGCCAGGGCGACGACCGACTAGACGGTGGCACGGGCAACGACCTGATGGAGGGCGGCGACGACCGCGACACCTTCGTCAACGTCAATGCGGGCGATACGGTCCACGGCGGCGCGGGCTTCTCGCTCGACCCGTCGGGCGACTTCGACACGCTTGACCTGACCGGATCGGCCGGGACCGGCACGCTCAAGGTCAACATCACCGGGCCGGACAGCGACGGCAACGGCTTTGACGGCACGGTGGATTACTTCGACGCGGGCGGCAACTACACCGGCTCGCTCACCTTTACCAACATCGAAAGCGTCGTGCCCTGCTTCACGCCGGGCACCATGATCGCAACGCCCAAGGGCGAGCGCGCGGTGGAAACGCTGGCCGTCGGCGACCGCATCATCACCCGCGACAACGGCATCCAGAGCATCCGCTGGATCGGCACCCGCACCCTGAAAGGCGCGGAACTGGCGGCGCACCTGATGCCGGTGCGCATTGCCAGGGGCGCGCTGGGCAACGGCCTGCCCGAGCGCGACATGCTGGTCAGCCCGAACCACCGCGTGCTGGTGGCAAGCGACAAGACGGCGCTGTATTTTGAAGAGAGCGAGGTTCTCGTCGCGGCCAAGCACCTGACCGGGCTGGATGGCGTCGACGTCGTTGCGGCCGAGGATGTCACCTACATCCACTTCATGTTCGACCAGCACGAGGTGGTGCTGTCGAACGGCTCCTGGACCGAAAGCTTCCAGCCGGG
>JAGRMS010000140.1 GCA_020441135.1 Pseudooceanicola sp. | reverse complement strand
GCCTGGGCCGAGGGGATGGGCGCCCGCCTGGCCCGTGCCGCGACGGGCGCGGTGCAGTCGCGCCGACAGCGCCTCGCCGATCTCTCGCGCGCCCTGCCCCGCCGCGAAAGCCTGCTCGAGGGCGCGCGGCAACGGCTCGACCGGGTGTCGGAACGCCTCGACGGCGCGCTGACGACGGGCGTGCGGCGGCGCGAGCTGCGCCTGTCGCAGGTCGCGGGGTCGCTGCGCCCGGCCCTGCTCCAGCGGCTGGTCGCCACCCGCCGGGACGCGCTGGCCCGCCGCAACCTGCGCCTCGAGCAACTCCAGCGCCGCCTTGTCGCCGAACGCGATGCGCTGTCGCGCCTTGCCCGCCGTCTGTCCATCGCCGCAACCTCCGAACAGAAACGCCGCGAGTCGCGCCTCCTCGCCGCCGAGCGCCTGCTCGCCAGCCTCGGCCACCAGGCGACGTTGGAGCGCGGCTATGCCATCGTCCGCGCCGGGGGCGACCTGGTCACGACCCGCGCCGCCGCCGCGACCCACGCCACGCTGGAAATCGAGTTTGCCGATGGCAGGCTCGACGTCGCCCAGAGCGGCGCGCGTCCGGCGCGCAGGGGCAAGGCGGAACCGCCGGGGGGGCAAGGTTCGCTGTTCTAAGGCGTTGTTGGCGGGACACTCCCGTCAATCGTAAGCATACTTGCCAATTTTCCCGCCACGCCGCAAGATGGCGGGCATGGAGATACACCGTATGCCCGGCCACCTGGTCCGGCGCCTCAACCAGATCTCGACCGCGCTGTTCATGGAGCGCATGGCGGCGGAGGGCATCCCGCTCACGCCGGTGCAATTCGCCGCGCTGAACGCGCTGAGCGAACATCCGGGTATCGACCAGGCCACGCTGGCCGGGCTGGTGGCCTATGACCGCGCGACGCTTGGCAAGGTGGTCGACCGGCTGGAAGAGCGGGGCGTGCTGCGCCGGACCGTCTCGCCCACCGACCGGCGCGCGCGCGTGCTGGAGCTGACCGAGGAGGGGCGGAGCCTGTATAACGCCGCCCTGCCCCATGTGCAGGCGGTGCAGCCGCAAATCCTTGGCGGGCTGACCGAGGCGGAACAGGCCCGGTTCGTGGCGCTGCTGGAAAAGGCGACCATGGCGGGCAACGACCTCAGCCGCGCGCCGTTGCGGCCACTCGAAGACTAAGCTGCCAGCGGCTGAATCAGGTGCTCGCCCCGCGCCCGGTTCGAGTTGACCTCGGGCGCGACGCGGAACCACTCCAGCACCCCCTCGCGCCCCGGCACCATCAGCCGCGCGGCACCGGGGCCTTCCTCGCCCAGCCAGAGCGGCACCTCGCCCGGTTCCAGGATCAGCGGCATCCGGTGGTGCAGCACGGAAACCTCTTCATTGGCCCCGGTGGTGACGATGGCGCAAGTGTCCTGCGGGCTCTCGCGGCCCCAGGTCTGCCAGAGGCCCGCGAAGGCGATCGGCGCGCCGTCGCGGCGGCGGAAGAACCAGGGCAGGCGCTTGCCGTCCTCGTCCTTGGTCCATTCGTAGAAGCCGGAGGCCAGGATCAGGCAGCGCCGTTCACGCGCCGCCGCCTTGAAGGCGGGCTTTTCCGCCAGAGTCTCGGCCCGGGCGTTGATCAGTAGCGGGCCGCCGTTCTCTTCCTTGTACCAATGCGGGATGAAGCCCCAGCGCATCGCGACCAGCCGCCGCCCGGTTTCGCCCGCGCGCACCACATGCACCGGGTTCGTCGGGCAGACATTGAAATTCGGCACGGGCGGCAGATCGTTCGACGGCACCGCCGCAAACAGCTGCGCCATCGCATCGGGGGGAAGGGTGACTGCAAAGCGTCCGCACATGGGGCCAAACCTAGGCCCCATGCGCCGGAATGCAATCCGCCTCAGGCGGCCGCCTGCATCGCCGCGTCGACCTGCTGCCAGGCTGGCAGCGCCTCGAGCCGGGCGATCCAGCGGTCGATGTTGGCGTAGCCCTTCATCGGGTAGTGGCAGAGCCCGCGCAGGCAAAGCGGCGCCCCGACCGAGATGTCGGCGGTGGTCATGCCGTCGCCGACCAGCCAGTCGCGGCCTTCCAGCACGCCGTCCAGAACGGTGGCGAAGCGCGCGAAATCCGCTTCGGCCGCCGCCATGTCGATCCCCTCGGCCCCGAACAGGTTCTTGGCGATGAACTTCGAGCAGGCGGGCGTCCAGTGGCTCGCTTCCCAGAACTGCCAGCGCATGATGTCATAGCGCCGCTCGTCCGCCGGCCAGAGATCGGTTTTCGCGCCCGAGCAGAGGCGGTTGATGATCGCGTTGCTTTCCCAGAAGCCGCTGCCGTCGTCCAGCTCCAGCACCGGGGTCTTGGCGTTGGGGTTGATCGCCATGAACTCGGCGGACTTCTGCGCGCCGGTGCGCAGGTCGACGGGAACAAGGGGCAGGTTCAGGCCCAGAAGGGCGTTGACCACCATCACCTTGCGGGAATTCGGCGAGGGCGGGAAGACATGCAGTTTCATGATCGCGACTCCATTGATTAACTGTATCGTTAATTAACGGAGTCGCAAAAATCCGTCAAGCCCTGCCCTGCGCCCGCAGCCGCGCCCGGCGCTCCAGCGCCTCGGGCGGCCACATCGCCTCGATGTCGTAGAACTGCGGCACCGCCGGGATACCTTCGGGCAGGATCACCCAGGGCTGTTTGCTTTCGGTGAAGATGTGGATGTCGGGCGGAAAGCGGTCGGGATCCTCCAGCGTGCCGACGCGCACGAAGGCCACGCGGCTGTCCGAGTAATGGCTCCAGAGGGCGACATGGCAGGTCGGGCAACGGTGGACGCGCTGGCCCCTGCCGCTTTCGCTGGGGGTCAGCACCTCGACCGTCTGGCCGGTCAGCACCTCGACGTTCGTCCTCTCGATCATCGCGTTCATCACGAAGGCCGAGCCGGTCTCGCGCTGGCACCAGCGGCAGTGGCAGCAATGCACGAACAGCGGGCGGTCCGTCAGGCGGTAGGTGATTTCCTTGCAGGCACAGTGACCGTGCATTCGGTCCTCCGGGGTTGTTTCCGGGATCATTGCCGGAAACCCCGCCCGGTCAAGCCGTCAGGGCGCGGCCTGCGAGACGCGGCGCATCGATTCGACCAGCTTCTCGGTGTCGAAGGGTTTGGCGAGACGGGCGGCCCGGGACAGCTCTGCCGGGATCGACCTGTCGTTCTCGTCATACATCAGGATCAGCGCCGGAACCCGGTCGGCCCGTGCCTTTTCCGCCAAGGGTTTCAGTTGCGCCCAGCCAAAGTCCTGATCCAGCAGGACAAGGCTGCAATCGTCCAGTGCGCCCTCACTGGGGGCAGAGACCAGGTCGGGGTCGTAAGAGACGTAGTCGAACCCCGCCTCGGCAAAGGCGGACTGAACGTCCAGCGCGACAACGGCGTCATGGATGGCCGCCATGATCCAGGGTTTGCGCCTACAAGCGATCGTCATGTCTTGGGCCGCCTTGCAGAGAACTCGGCGGCAGGCCGCAGGATGCGGCCAACCGTAGTCTGGTGCTTGTTCACGTTCACAAGTTACGCAATCCGGGGGCGGAAATCAAGAAAATATCAATAAAATCATACGCATACATTGCTTGAAAAGCTGGAATCTCTTAATGAATCCAACCTGGGCCCTTTGGGGGAAATTCGTCAGATGCAACATTTATCGTCTTTGTGTGTTACCCCCAACCTATGTATGTTGAGTACAAAGCACGGGACGACCGACACGCAGATGCAGGACGACGAAATTCACAAACGCTCTGACCGGCTTCAGATCATGCTGACGCAGGAAGAGGTGCAGGCGCTCGACAACTGGCGGTTCGAGGCGCGGATGCCCAGCCAGTCGGCGGCGGTGCGCGAACTGCTGCGCCGGGGGCTGGAGGCCGAGGGCTATTTCAGCCGGGCCGAGGGCACGAATGCCTCGGGCAGCTTCGGGGTTCTGAAGAACAAGGAATAGGGGCGCGCCTCTGGCAGCGCGCCCCGGGGTGCGTCACTTCCGGACGATGCGCCCGTCGGTATAGGGCTTGTAGGGGCCGTTCTGCGCCAGGAACTCGGCCGTCACGTCGGCGAGGTCGGGGCCGAAGTCATAGGCCTTGTCGGCGTTCACGAACATCTTGTAGCCGTCGCCGCCGGTGCGGACGTAGTTGTTCGAGACCACACCATAGACCTTGTCCATCTCGAGCGGCGCGCCACCGACCATCACGTCGCTGACCCGGCTGCCCGCCGGTTGCGCGGGATCGAAGGTATAGGTCATGCCGGCCACCTGGGCGAAACGGCCGCCGCCTTCCTCGACCTGGCTGACGCCGTTCTCCAGCGCCTCCTTCACCACCGCGCCCGTCACCTGGAAGGTCGACAGCGTGTTCTGGAACGGCAGCACGGTCAGCACCTCGCCCATCGTCACCGGACCGGCGTCGATGCTGGCGCGCAGGCCGCCGCCGTTGGCGATGGCGATCTGGATGCCCTGGTCCTTGACCCGCGCCAGCATGGCGTCGGCGACGAGGTTGCCCATCGCGCATTCCACCTGGCGGCAGTTGTCCTTGGAGCCGTCGATGGCCTCGGCTGTCTCGGCCACCACCTTGTTGCGGATCTCGTCCAGCGGCTTGGCCGCCTCGGCGATACGCGCCACGGTGCCTTCGTCCTGGGCCACGGCGGCATCCATGATGATCGGCGCGCCCTTGGCCTCGGTGATGTTGCCCGCGTCGTCGAAGGTCACGTTGAGCTCGCCCAGGAACTTGCCGTAGGCATAGGCGCTGACGATCGCCGTATTGCCGACCATCGTCGGATAGGGCCCGACGGCGCCGTCCATGCTGCCGAGCAGGGTGTTCGAATGCCCGCCGACGATCACGTCGACACCCGTTGTCCCGGCGGCGACGCGCTGGTCGACGCCATAGCCCGAATGGCTGAGCACGATGATCTTGTTGACCCCCTCGGCGGTCAGCGCGTCCACCTCGTGCTGCACCGCGTCCACCGGATCGGTGAAGATGATGTTCGGCCCCGGGCTCGCCAGTTCGTCGGTATCCTGCGGCGTCAGGCCGATCAG
>JAGRMS010000139.1 GCA_020441135.1 Pseudooceanicola sp. | reverse complement strand
CCCGCGCCGAGGCCAAGGCCCGGGCCGAGGCTCTGGGGGCCAAGGTCGCCGGGTCGGTCAGTGCCAAGACCGACCTGCTGGTGGCGGGTCCGGGCGCGGGGTCCAAGGCGAAAAAGGCGGCGGAGCTGGGCATCCGCACGCTGGACGAGGACGGCTGGCTCGCCCTCATCGCCGGCGCATGAGCCGCCCGCCCGCGCTCTTCCCGCTCTTCGCCGGGCTCGAAACGCTGGAGGGAATCGGGCCGAAGACGGCGAAACTGCTGATCGCAACGGGGTTGGAAACGCCGCGTGACCTCTTGTTTTCGCTGCCCTATTCTCTGGTCGACCGGCGCAGGCGCGACACCATCCGCGGCGCCGATCTGCCCGCTATTCTCACGGTCGAGGTCGAGATCGGCGCGCATCGGCCGCCGCGCAGCAAGGGCGGCGCCTATCGTATCCATGTCGAGGACAGCGCCGCCGACTTCCAATTGGTGTTCTTCCACGCGCGCGGCGACTACCTGGCGCGGCTGGCCCCGAAGGGCAGCCGACGGCTGGTTTCGGGCCGGGTCGAGATCTTCGACGGCATGGCCCAGATGGTGCATCCGGATCACGTCCTGCCGCCGGAGGAAGCCGCCGAGATCCCGGCCTTCGAGCCGGTCTATCACCTGACCCAGGGCGTCACGCAAAAGACCCTGTTCAAGGCGACCCGCGCGGCCCTGGGCCGGGCCCCGCAACTGGCCGAATGGATCGACCCCGCACAGAAAGCGTCGGCCGCATGGCCCGACTGGACCGTTGCGCTGGCCGCGTGCCATGCCCCCGAAGGCGCGGGCGACCTGGCCGCGACGCACCCTGCGCGCGAGCGGCTGGCCTATGACGAGCTCTTTGCGCACCAGCTCACACTTGCCCTGGCGCGGGGTCGCGAGCGCCGCGGCAAGGGGCGGGCCAGCCGGGGTAATGGCGCGCTCCGGCAGCGCGTGCTCGACGCCTTGCCTTACAGTCCGACAAACGCGCAGCGCCGCGCGGTCGAGGAAATTGCCGCCGATATGGCCTCCCCCTTGCGGATGAACCGGCTGCTTCAGGGCGACGTCGGGTCCGGCAAGACGCTGGTGGCTTTCCAGGCACTGCTGATTGCGGTCGAGGCGGGAGGGCAGGGGGCGCTGATGGCCCCGACCGAAATCCTTGCGCGGCAGCACCTCGAGGGGTTGCAGCCCCTGGCGGAGCAGGCCGGCGTTGTGCTCGAGATCCTGACCGGCCGCGACAAGGGGGTCGAACGACGCGCCAAGCTGGCGGCGCTTGCGCGGGGAGACATCCAGATCCTCGTCGGCACCCATGCCCTGTTCCAGGCCGATGTGGAATTTTCCGACCTGCGGCTCGCCATTGTCGACGAACAGCACCGGTTCGGCGTGCGTCAGCGCATGGAACTGGGGTCCAAGGGGCAGGCGGCGGATGTGCTGGTGATGACCGCGACGCCGATCCCGCGTTCGCTGGCGCTGGCGCAATACGGCGACATGGACGTCTCGGTTCTGGACGAAAAGCCGCCGGGCCGAAAGCCGATCCGCACCGCCGTGGTCAGCACCGAGCGCATGGACGAGGTGATCGGCCACCTGCGCGGCGCGATCGGCGAGGGGCGGCAATGCTATTGGGTCTGCCCGCTGGTAGAGGAAAGCGAGGTGGTCGATCTGACCGCCGCCGAGGACCGTTTCCGCCGTCTTCGGGCCGTGCTGGGTGAGGGCGTTGTCGGGCTCGTCCACGGCCAGATGCCTCCGGCAGACAAGGACGCTTCGATGACGGCCTTCGTCGCTGGGCGCACCAAGGTTCTGGTCGCGACAACGGTGATCGAGGTGGGCGTGAACGTGCCCAATGCCACCATCATGGTGATCGAGCGGGCCGAGACCTTCGGACTGGCGCAGCTGCACCAGCTGCGCGGCCGGGTGGGGCGGGGCGAGGCGCAGTCGACCTGCCTGCTGATGTATCAGCCGCCGCTGACCGAGGGTGGCCGGCAACGCCTGGAAGTCCTGCGCGAGACCGAGGACGGCTTCGTCATCGCCGAGACCGACCTCGCCATGCGCGGGGCGGGCGACATGATCGGCACCGCCCAATCGGGGCTGCCCCGATTCCAGATCGCCGATCTGGAGCGGCAGGCCGCACTGATGGCGGTGGCGCAATCCGATGCGCGGGCGCTGCTGACCGCGGACCCCACCCTTGAAAGCGAACGGGGCAGGGCGGCGCGTGTTCTCCTCTGGCTCATGCGGCAGGACCAGGCGATCCGCCTGATTTCAGTGGGTTAGCGGAAAAGTCGAAAAATTTTCGCAGAATGTTCGCGAATGTTCTTAAAAAGTTCTTTACGCAGCGCGGGGAATATGAGAACAAAGCGTTAACATCTCTTTGAGGATCACCACCATGACCGAGATCAGAAACGCCTTCACCCGCAGCCGCGCCACCCTGGCGCAGGATGCCGCCGGAGTCGCCGCGCTGGTTGTCATGCTGCTGGTCGCCCTGCACCTTCCCGGAGCATTCTGACCCCTTTCTGCCTGCGATCTCACGCGTGGCGCGCGCAACCCCGGCGATCCTGTCCCAACCACCGATCCGCCGGACCATGCCTGTCCCGTTCCGCGACGCCCGGTCCCTCGTGAAGACGCATACCTCGCCGCCGCCATCCGCCCGGATGCGCGGCGGTTTTTTTTACAGGGCATAGGCCAGGCGCAACCCGCCCCAATGCCGCCCGCGCACGAAGATCGGCGCCGAGATGTCCTTCATCATGGCAAAATTGCCTCCCCCCATGTCGCGCCGGTAGACCTGCAACAGGAAGGGTGTCTGACTGTGCCCCGCCTTCAGCCCGACCCGGTCGTCAAAGATCCGGCGGTTGCGGCAGTTGGCGGTGTTCCAGGTCACGTCGCTGCCCTGCGGTCGCGAGAACTTCCGGTTGTGGGTCGGCAGATAGCCATTGCCATCGACCGCCGCGCAGAACACCACGCGCGTGTCCAGCGCCAGCGCCGCCTCCTGCACGTCCGGGAACAGCGCATCGCACAGCGGGGTGAAGCGCGTCATGTACTGGACCGGGTCGGTGCCCTCGATGGCGCGATAGTTGCGGTCGAACAGGTCGTCCAGCGTGACGCGCCCCTGCGCCACCGCGTCTTCCAGCAGGGCGCCCAGCCGCGCCGCGTCCGCCTGCACCCGGTCGATGAAGCGCCCGTCGGTCGATACCCCGCCACCGGCCACCGCCGCCTGGACAATGGATTCGCTCTTGTCCACCAGTGCCTCGACACGGGCGTTCGCCTTGTGCAGCCCCTCGACGGCCGCGTTCACAGCCGTGTTGATCCTGCCGACCGACGGCGCGACCCGTTCTGCCGCGCTCTGCATCCGCCCGGCTTCGCTGCCGATCCGCGTGGCGCTGGCGTCGGCCGCCTGCACGCCTTCGGCAATCGAGACGAGGGCCATGTCGATCTTGCTGCTGGACGCGATGACCGCGCTTGCCTCTTCCGCGATTTCGCCGGACTGCTGGGTCATGTCGCGGACCCAGCCCGACAGTTCGCCCAGGGCGCGCGCGATCTCTTCCGCGGCCTGGGCCGTCTTGTGCGACAGCTCGTTGATCGCCTCGGCCACGACACCAAAGCCGCGGCCCGAATCTCCGGCGCGCGCCGCCTCGATCTTGGCGTTTATCGCCAGGATGTTGATGTGGCGCGCAATTCCGGCGATTTCGCTGTTGCTGTCCTGTACCGCGCCCAGCGCGCCCGAGACCTGCGCCACGGTGCCCGACAATCCCTGCACCCAATGCGCGACCTTCTGCGACCGCCCGCCGGCATTGCGCACGAAGTCCACCGAGGAGTCGACCGTATGCAGCGTCTGGTGGGTCTTTTCCCCCATCTCCGCAACCGCGGACTGGACCGCGCCGTTGGCCGCCAGCATCTGGTCCAGCTGCTGGCGCACCTCTTTCAGCGCGGTCAGCTGGGTTTCGGCCTGGCGATCCAGCGTGTCCAGAAAACCCGAGATATCGACGATTTCATAGCCCAGCCCGATCGACAGGTCGGCCATCCGGTCCAACGGCTGATCGGCGTCAGGCGCTTGAAGTCTTGCGGCGGCGGTCATGGTACCCTCGGTTTCCCGGGGCATCATAGGCGTGGCGGGATTACCGGAAGTTTAAGCGCAATGCGCCTGTTCGGCTTTTGCCATCGCCTCGGCCGTCGCCTCCAGCGCCAGCATGATCGAGGCATGGCGGTTCTTGTAGTCCCGCGCGGGCAGAAGAACATCAAGCCCGCCGAATGGGGCGGCGGGGGCCGCACCGCCCTCTTTCAGCATCGCCCGCAACTGGTCGCGCGCCGTCTCGACCTGCTCGCGCGTCGCACCGACGATCGCGCCGCCGACAACCGAGGCGGCCGCCTGGCCCAGCGCGCAGGCCTTCACCTCCTGCCCGAAATCCGCGATCCGCCCGTCCTTGACGCTGACATCCACCGTCACCGTCGACCCGCAAAGCGGCGAGCGTTTCTTGACCGTGGCGTCGGGCGCGGCCAGCCGCTCCAGCCGCGGAATATCCGCCGCCAGCGCCAGGATACGCGCGGAGTAGAGCTTGATCAGGTCGTTGTCGGCGGACATGCATCTTTCCCCGGGCCGTGGTTCCCCATACATAGTCGCCGGAACCCGCAATGCAAAGGCCCCCTCCGATGACCTTCGACCCTGCCAGCCTGCGCTACGACGCCGCCGGGCTGATCCCCGCCGTGGCGCAGGATGCCGACACCGGCGAGGTGCTGATGATGGCCTGGATGAACGCCGACTCGGTCGCCCGAACGCTGGCCACTGGCCGCGTCACCTACTGGTCGCGTTCGCGCCAGGCATTCTGGGTCAAGGGCGAAACCTCGGGGCATGTGCAGGAGCTGGTGGACTTCCGGCTGGACTGCGACCGCGACTGCCTGCTGCTGCGCGTGCGCCAGACCGGCCCGGCCTGCCACACCAACCGGCGCAGCTGCTTCTACACGGCGGTGCGCGACGGCGCAGAGGTGGAACTGATGGCCCCGATCAAAGGGGCATGACAGCCGCGCCCGACGGCTGCTAGTCTCGCCCCAGGCGTTTTCAGGGGAGCATTGCGCATGGTCAGGGGTCTGGCGGTATCCTTTCTTGTCCTTCTGGCCAGTGGGGCGCTTGCGCAGACCCCCGGCTTCGATCCCGGTGCGCCCTGCGGCGACGAACTGCGGGCGGCGGACGATACGGACAAGCTGATGATCGCCGCCTGGGTGCATGGCCGCCGCGCCGCCGAAGGGCCGGTGGACCTGGATGCGGCCATGGGGCTGCTGAACGATCTCTTCACCGATTGCCTCCAGGACCAGTCCCAGTCGCTGGCGGCGCTGATGGGCGACCAGGCCGCGCCCGCGCCGACTTCCCAGCCGGCGACACCCGCGGCCACCGGCACCGAGGCAGAGGCCCGCGCCCTGCTGCAACAGTTCATGGAACCCGGCGCCGACCGCGTCGCGCTGACCGCCGCGCTCAAGCCCTCGCCCGAGGACATCGCCGAGGTCTACGCCGAACCGCTGGCCGGCAAGCTGGTGGTCAGTTACGAACAGACCTTCACACCCGGCATCCAGATCGGCCCCAAGCCGGGGCAGAACGCGCTCTGGATCGCCTACGGAACCACCGCCGCCTTGAAATCCGGCGCCCCGATCAAGGCGAAATTCCCCAGCGCCTACGACCAGGTGCTGCAATACTTCCGTGGCGACCACCCCATCGTCCGTTTCAAGTTCGTCGAGGGGGATGCCAACTACGGGCTGTCCTTCGACGGGCTGATCTTCGTGAACGGCCGCTGGGTGCTGATGCCCAAGCCCTGGCGCGTGCTGGAGTAGGGATCTCCGAAAACTAAGAAATGACTGTTGATGGTCGGCCAACCGGTCAATGGCCCACACCGGAAAGTCGTTTCCGCAATTGATCGCCTGTGCAAGCTTGAGCGTTCGGTAAGGCTATCGGCAGACAGGTTCGTGCCGCCTGTATTGACAGCGACCAGCGGATGGGTCCGCGTTCTGGCGCCCTGAAATCGGGTCGTCGGCGACACCTCGGCAGGCCGTTTGAGAGCGCTGCGTGTTGTCCTGAGTTGAGGCTAAGTTGCCGTAACAACGTTGACGAAACGCTGAAAAACGTCGAATAGCCCGGCACTATCGCATGATTTCGTGAACATACTGTGGTTCGGTGACGTTGAGATATGGTAAAGAAAACAAACCTTTGCGTGGCGTCCCGCCTTTCCGTCGCCCCGATGATGGACTGGACCGATCGCCATTGCCGGATGCTGCATCGGCAGTTCAGCCGCGAGGCGCTGCTTTACACCGAGATGGTGACGTCGGCTGCCCTGGTGCGGGGGCGGGCGGTGCATCTGCTTGAGTACAGCCCGCCAGAGCATCCCGTTGCGCTGCAGCTTGGCGGATCGGACCCGGGTGAACTGGCTGAAGCGGCGGCAATGGGCGCCGAAGCGGGGTATGACGAGATCAACCTCAACGTCGGTTGCCCGTCCGACCGGGTGCAGGCCGGGTGTTTTGGCGCGGTGCTGATGGAGCGGCCGGGGCTGGTGGCCGATTGTGTCGCGGCGATGCAGGCGGCAGCGGGCGTCGAGGTGACGGTGAAATGCCGGATCGGGGTGGACGATCAGGAGCCCGAGCGGGTGCTGCCGGATTTCCTGTCACGGCTGGCGGATGCGGGGTGTTCCCGCTTCACCATCCATGCGCGCAAGGCGTGGTTGCAGGGGCTGAGCCCGAAGGAGAACCGCGACGTTCCCCCGCTGGATTATCCCCTGGTGCTGCGCATGAAAGAGCGGTTCCCGCGGCTGCACCTGTCGATCAACGGCGGGATCACCTCGCTGGAACAGACGAAGGGCTTTCTCGACTCCGGCCTGGATGGCGTGATGATCGGGCGGGCGGCCTATCACGATCCCGCGGCAGTGCTGGGCGCGGCGGATGTGGACGTATTCGGTTGCGGTGAGGTCGTCGCGCCGGAACAGGCGGCGCGGGCGATGCTGCCTTATATCGCGGCGCATCTGGCGGAGGGCGGCAAGCTGCACCAGGTGACGCGGCACATGCTGGGGCTGTTCACCGGCCGGCCCGGGGCGCGGGCCTGGCGGCGGATCCTGTCGGAAGGCGCATCGCGGCCGGGCGCCGGCGTGGCGCTGGTGGAGGAGGCGCTGGCGGCCGTCGGCGCGCTTCAGACCACCGACTGACGCGGCAGCATCCCGGCGGCCAGACCCATTGCCGCCACGCCGCACAGGGCGATGGCCCCCAGCATCGGCCCCGCCGTGCCGTCGAAGAAGGGACCGGCGGCAACGATCATCAGGCCACCGGCCAGCATCTGGAGAGTGCCGCCAAGCGATGAGGCAAGCCCGGCGTTCTCGCCGTGGTCGTCAAGCGCCAGCACCATCGCGGTGGGGATCACCACACCCAGGCAGGCATTGGCGCAGAACAGGCCCGCGATGATGAGCGGCAAGGACGTCAGCCCCGAAAGGGACAGGGCGAAAAGCAGGAGCGTGAAGAAGGCGAACCCGGCGGTGCCGCGGCGCACAAGGGGGCGCATCCCCATGCGCTCGCCCAGGTAGCCCGCCAGTTGCGAGGCCGAGAAGAAGCCGACCGCGTTGACGGCGAAGGCCAGCGAGAAGCCGGTGGGCGTTAAGCCGAACTGCTGGACGTAGACGAAGGGGGCCGAGGCAAGGAAAACGAAAAAGCTCGCCATGCCGAAGCCGCCGATCAGGGTCAGGCCCATGAAGCCGGGGTCGGTGAACAGCTGGCGCGCGCCTCGGGCGAGGGCTGCGGCGTTGATGGGGGTGCGGCGGTTCTCGGGCAGCGTCTCGGGCTGCGCCAATGCGGTGACCAGGAGCGAGAGGGTGCCGACGATGGCGAGCGTCCAGAAGATCGCACGCCAGTCCGCCCAGGCGATCACCGTGCTGCCCGCCAGCGGGGCGAGCATGGGCGAGACCGAGATGACCAGCATGATCGTCGCCATGAGCCGCGTCGCCTGCGGGCCGGTGTAGAGGTCGCGGACGATGGCGCGCGGCACCACCATCAGCGCGGCGCCGCCAAGGCCCTGGACGGCGCGCCAGCCGATCAGGGCCGGGATCGACCCTGCGAGGGCCGCGCCAAGCGACCCGGCGATGAAGACGGCAAGCCCGAGGAAAACCGGCAGGCGGCGGCCGGTGCGGTCGGCCATCGGGCCATAGACCAGCTGCGCCGCCCCGAAGGCGATGAAATAGGCGGTGAGGGTTGCCTGTACCGCCGTCTCGGGCACGTCGAAGGCCGCCGCCATTCCGGGCATGGCGGGGAGGTACATGTCGATGGCGAAGGGGCCGACCAGCGCGAGCAGGCCAAGCACCAGTCCGGTGCGGAACATCCTGGGAGAGTCCTTTCTGATGTGGCCGGACCTTAGGGAGGGCCGGCGGCGAAGCCAAGGGCGCGCGGGCTTGCCGGGGGGGAGAAAACCCGCTCTAACGGCGGCGGCTTAACAGGGAGGGCGCGCGATGCCGGAACCGATCCTTCTGGGCGAGATGCTGGTGCTGCTGCTGGTCATCGGCGCGGTGGCCGGAGTGCTGGCCGGGTTGCTGGGGGTCGGCGGCGGCATCGTGCTTGTCCCGTCCTTCTTCTATGCCTTCCAGACGCTGGGCTACGACGGGCCGCAGTTGATGCAGATGTGCCTGGCCACCTCGCTTGCGACGATCATCGTGACCTCGTTGCGGTCGGTCGCGAGTCACAACCGGAAAGGGGCAGTGGACTGGACGATCCTGCGGGGCTGGGCGCCGGGGATCGTGGTGGGGGCTGTCGTGGGCGTGCTGGTGGCCTCGTCGCTGCGCTCGGCCACCCTGCAGGGCATCTTCGGGGTGCTGGCGCTGGTGATCGGGGCCTACCTGGGCCTCGGGCGGCAGGAATGGCGGCTGGGAGAGGCGATGCCGAAAGGGCCGCTGCGGGTGATCCTGTCGCCGCTGGTGGGCTTCCTGTCGGTGCTGATGGGGATCGGCGGGGGCAGCTTCGGGGTGCCGCTGATGAGCCTCTTCAACACGCCGATTCACCGGGCGGTGGCGACGGCGGCGGGGTTCGGGGTGGTGATCGCGGTGCCCTCGGTGATCGGGTTCCTGCTGCTGCCGATCGACCCGGCAGGGCGGCCGCCGCTGACGGTGGGGGCGGTGAACCTGGTGGCCTTTGGCCTCGTCATCGCGATGACGCTGATTACCACGCCTTGGGGCGTGCGGCTGGCCCATGCAATGGACCCGAAGCCGCTGAAACGGGTGTTCGCTGTGTTCCTGACGCTCGTCGCGCTGAACATGCTGCGGAAGGCGTTTTGGGGGTAGCCTTGACGTGTCCTAGCTAGGACGGGGGGCAAGGTATTGGAATCGCTATGGTTTCACCGGGAGTGAATCTGGGACAGGTCTGACGGCCTACGGATCAGGCACTCGCTTACGCAGGCGGCGGGGTAAACCCCGCCCTACGGCTGCGGCGCGGTGGTTCGCCCGGCACGGCCGCCCCGGCGGCGGGTGAGCCGGGGGGCGCGGGCGGGGAGGTCGGCCATCACGGTGCGGCGTTCCTCGGGGGTCATGCGGGACCAGCGGGCGATCTCGTCCGCGGTGCGGTAGCAGCCGACGCAGAGCCGCGCCTCGGGGTGGATCAGGCAGACCCGCACGCAGGGCGACTCGATCTCGTCGCGTTTCCAGATTGGATAGGTCATCGGTCGCGCTTCCCCGGGGTTCGCTGGGCAGGAGATATGGGTTTGAGGGGCGGAGTCAATGTCCCTCACTCGCCCAGTTGGCATGGCGCGATTTCGCGACATTTCAAACATCCGCCGCAATTTCAGGGCTTTCTGCCGATGTGTCGGCAGGAGGAAACGGATGCTGGATCGGAATCATTGGCAGGCCCTGCTGGAAAGCGAAGAAGGTCAGCGCGGCTATTCTGATGGGTTCAAGTTGCTGTTCTGCCCGTGGAGGCTCGTGGAAACCGCGGACAGCCTGTTCATCGGCCTGAATCCGGGCAGCGATCCCTCGGGCGAGTTCATGCGCATCGCCTCGGATGAACGCGGCAATTCCTATCTGGTGCAACGGGCGGCGCGGCACTCACCGATTGCCGCTCAGTTCGAGGCCCTGTGCGCGTTCGTGGGGCGTGACCCGCAGGAGGTTCTGACCGGCACGTTGATGCCCTACCGCACGCCGCGCTGGCAAGCGCGCCGGGATCGACCGAACATCGCGGTTGCGGCGCCGTTCTGGCGCGCGATCTTCGAAAGCGGCAGACTGGGTCATGTCTATTGCATGGGCAAAGTGGTGGAGGACGAGATAGTTTCGCTGACCGGCGCGCGGCTGGAGGCGCAGATTCCGGCGAACTGGGGCGATCTGACGATCCGCCGCCATGTCGCGCCAGACGGTATGCGGATCTACGGGCTTCTGCATCTTTCGACGTTCAAGATGTTCGGGCGTGCCGAATGTCTGCCGCAATTGGCCGAGTTGTTTCGGGACTAAGCGGGCAAGACGCGGCTTCGGAGGGGCTGGGCGATTGGGAGCGGCGCATTTGACGTGGCCATTCAGCCACGCAGGGCATTTCACTTGCCCGTCGGTCGGCCCCCACCCCCATCCCCTCCCCACAAGGGGGAGGGGAGGCGCGAGAGGTTGAACTGCCATAAGCGCCGGGCGGGCGGCGGACCGGGGGCTGGCGCTGGGACGGTTTGCTGGGGCACTTTATCGCGCCAATTCCGTATGACGTTTGCGGCGGAGTGCGACGGAGGCAAAGCGCCAGACCGGTGGGCCGGTGTCGCCATTGTCGCTCGGACCAATGGCGCAACAATGGCAACCGCTCGCCCGGCGCGGATTCGCCGCTTGATTCCGGGCGGGGTGTCGATTGGGGCGGCCTTTTCAACAGAATCCATGGTTTCGCGCGCCTTTCAATGTCTTCGAGAGGTGCGTGTGGAGTGAAGGCGCGGAGTGTTGGCGATGGGCGTCCTTGACGTGTTTGCTTTAGCACGGAGAGCGTTTCGTCGGTGGCAACGCCCCCCACCCCCGGCCCCTCCCCAC
>JAGRMS010000138.1 GCA_020441135.1 Pseudooceanicola sp. | reverse complement strand
ACCTGCCATTCCTCGCCATCCGCGCCGCTGGCCAGATTGCGGTCGCGGTGCAGGCCAAGGTCCAGCGCGATGAAATAGAAGCTGGAGCCAATCCAGGCGATGGCGGTGATGACGTGGACCCATCGCACCGCGAAGGCGATCCATTCCCAGAGGATGGCCATGTCCTGCATCGTCGTCTCCCGCTGCCCGATCCGGAGACAACTTAGCAACGCCGACGGCCCGGAGGCCATCGGGTTGTGCGCGGCGGGCATAATAATTTCCGATGCCCGGAAATCGGGCGCCGGGATGCCCCGATCAGGCCGCCTTGCTGCCTGGCCCGGCGGTCTTCATGATCCCCGCCAGCGCGTCATAGGCCTTCTTCCACGCCGCCTCGGCCTTTGCATCGAACCGGCCACCGGCCATTTCGCGCAGGGTCTCGATCAGGGTTGCGCCGACGATGTCATAATGCTGAGGCTTCACACCGGTGTCAGTATGGAGCTGCCCCAACTGCTTGACGAAGGGCACCAGCGAGTCGATCCGGTCCAGGCCGTCGACCACGGTCGCGAGCGTCTCCATCAGCTTGCGGCCCTGCACCTTCGGGCTGTCGGCGAACATGCATTTCACCTCGGGCGCGTGCTGGAACAGCTTGTTGTAGAAGATCTCACCCGCCTTGTCGCGGTTGGTTGCCACCGCCATCCAGGTGCCGCGGATCACTTCGACTTCTTCCTTGCTGAACATTGTCATGTCTCCATTGTCGGATCAGAACCAGTCGATGTCGTCATCGGCCCCAATGGCGGCCCCCACGGCGGCCCCGACGGCGGCGGCGAGCGGCGGCGGCCCTGCCGCGGCGGCGGGCGGGCAGAGGGTGTCGTGAATTTCACGCTCTTCCGGGACCGAGTAGAGCTGGCGCATCGCCAGGGCGGCGGCGCAGGCGTCGGGGTCGGCGAGCAGCACCGGGAGATCGGCCTTCGACACCTGCCGCGACAGTTCGTCGGCCATGGCGCGGATCCGCTTCGCCGTTTCGCGCTGCTGGTCCATCTGCCGCGCGCAGGCGGCAAAGGCCGTTCCGGCCAGCGGCCCCTCGGCAACCAGTTTTTCCAGCCCGTAGCGCAGGTTGCGCCAGAACCCCAGCATCGCGTTGAGAACGCCGAGCCCGTCCGCCACCGCATCGAGTTCATACCGCACCACGCCGCCGTTGTCGCTGATGGTCCGGTTAATCGTCTCGTCGATCTCGCGCAGGCTGGTCACGATCAGCGAACGGGCGGCAAGGCAGTCGCCCACCAGTTCCTCGATCTGGCGCGCGACATAGTTCATCGCCGCCGCGTTGCGCGCCGACCTTCGGCTGCGCAGCGCGACGTTGTAGCTGCCCAGACGCATGTCCTCGTCCACGCCCGCCTGGCTTTCGACCACCTTGCGCATCTTGCCGACCACCGCGCTGAGGCCGCGCATCTGCCGGTCGACCATCCGGCGCTGGGATTGAGCGGAGTAGAGCGCCGCCAGCCCGGCCCCGCAGAGGCTGCGCAGGTCGCGAAGAATGTTCGCCAGTTCGCGGTCCAGCGTCAGGCTTTCGGCCATGGCCACCAGCCGGTCAGCCCGGCCCGACACCGTGGCCAGCGTTTGCGCCAGTCGGCCGACATCGCGATCGAGCGCGGCGGCGGCTGCGTTCAGCTGGCGCGCGCCGATCAGACGGACCAGCCGCGCGGCGGCGCCGTCGTCGCGAGCGCAGCCGAGCGCCAGGGCCACATGCTCCAACCGCTGGCGAAAGCTGTCGCCGACCTGCATGGAGCCGATTGCTGTGGTCATCTGCGCCGAAAGGTCGTCGACACGCACCGAGACCTGGCTGGCGGCACGCACCGCCTGACCGATCGCCGGACCGACGGCCTGCGACTGGCGGGTCAGGTCGGCGCGCAACTCCTCCAGATGGCCGAGGCTGGCCCTGGCGAAGCCCTCCTGCCCGGCAGACATCGAGGCGACCTGATCGGCGAGGTTGATCTTGTGACGCAGCAGGTCGGCATAGCCCTCCTGGCTTTGCGACGACAGGTGCTTGATCTGCGCGGAAAAGACCATGTTGCCGGCAAGGTCCGATTCCGCCTCGACCACGCGCGACGTGCTGGCGAAGGTTTCGAGCGTGCGCACGAGATCGCTGAGTTCCGCCAGCGGGGCGGCGGTACCCGAAAGGAAGTCGCGAATCTGTCCGATCGCCCTGAATTCGCCCTCGTTCACGCTTTCGACCTGAACCAGGCGGTCGGCCAGGCGCGAGACCGTGGCGGGAATCTCCATTCCCCTGAAATCGTCGAGACCCTGGCAGTACCGGGCGAGGGTTTCCGTCAGGCGCATCAGGTTGTCGCGCCCGTTGAGCAGCGCGTCGGTCGCGTCGGTAAAGGCCCCGTCGACGGCGCGCGCTTCTTCCGACAGGCGCGCCGGAACGTCCGGCGGGCACCCCGACCAGAGTGTCGGCTCCGACATGCGCCTGTTGCCCTTTCTGCATTGCTGGCGCCCGCCACGGGCCGGACGCCTTGCCCCCGGGGTGTACGTGGCGGGGCTTAAGGATTGGTTAGACGGCTCCGGTTTCCTTCCAATGCGACGCTTAACGGAGACGCAAGCTCTGGCGCTTAGGACAACCCCCGAACCGGCGAAGGAGTGACAGCGTGCCAGGCCTTGTGATTGCCGAAATCGATAAGGGGCGGGACCGGCTTGCCCGCCAGCTCGACGAGGGGCGGGAAGCCATCAGACTGGAAGAAGGCGATTCGCTCGACGCCGCGGGTGCGCAGCTGATCGCCGCCGCGGTGATCGCCGGGCGCAATCGGGGCATGGCGATGCGTGTCGAACTGCCGGGCCCCGCAACCGCGCTCTGGCGGCGGCTGGCGCTCGACAGCCTCTGCGAACCGTCAGGGATTGCCCCGACAGGTGACGCATGACGCGCACCGTGCTCGTGGTGGACGATTCGGCGTCGGTACGGCGACTGATCTGTTCGACGCTGCGCATGGCGGGCTTCGACACGGTCGAGGCGGGCGACGGGCAGCAGGCACTGGCCGCGGCGCGCGCGAAGGTGCCTTCAGCCGTGATCACCGACCAGAACATGCCGAACCTCGATGGAATCGGCTTCATCCGTGCCTTCCGCCAGATGCCGGGCAGCGCAGGCGTGCCGGTGATCTTCCTGTCCACCGAAAACGCCGACACGCTGAAGGCGAAGGCACGCGAGGCGGGCGCGCTGGGCTGGATGACGAAGCCATTCGACGACCGCAAGCTGCTGGCCGTCGTGCAGAAGGTATTGGGCGCATGACAGACGAGGCGGACAACCTGTTCCTGATCGAGGCGCGGCACCTGGCGGAAAGCCTCGAATCGGGGCTGCTGGACCTGAAGAACCATCCGCAGGACCGCGCGCTGATCGACAGCGTGTTCCGGGATCTCCACACGCTGAAAGGCAGCGGGGCGATGTTCGGCCAGACCGAACTGGCGCATTTCCTGCACGATTTCGAGACCGCCTTCGATGCGGTCCGGGACGGGCGGCTGGAGGTGACGCCGGTGCTGATCGACCTCGCCCTGCGGGCCTGCGACCACGCGGTGTCGCTGTTGGTCGATAGTGGGGCCGGTCCGGGCACACCCCTGCTGGCAGAGCTTGGCGCCCTCGTGTCGGGCAAGGGGACGGCCTTGCCGGACTGGTCGCTGACCTTCTACCTGGCCGAGGATACGCTGGTCCTGGGCGGAAAGCCGGAGGTTCTGCTGGACGAATTGCGCGGGCTTGGGGCCACGCGGATCGTGCCGCTGACGGACAGCCTGCCGCCGCTGTCCGAGCTCACGCCGGACCAGCTGTTCCTGGGGTGGGGCATGACGCTCCCCGGCAAGGTCGGCGAGCAAGCCATCCGCGACGTGTTCATGTTCAGCGAGGAACGCCTGCGCTTGACCCTGACGCGCGAAATCGAGGCCGAAGCGCCGGACCACCCGGGCCTTCCGGTCGAAAGCGTCACCAACCCGGCCCGCGACCGTGCCATGATGCGCATCCCGGCGGAACGGCTGGACGAGATGATGGACCGCGTCGGCGAACTGGTGATTGCCGAGGCCCGGCTGGCCGAACTGGCGGCCGGCTCCGGCGATCCGCAGCTGATCGCCGTGGCCGAGGACATCCAGCGGCTGGCGACGGGGATGCGCGAAACCACCATGTCTATCCGCATGACGCCGATCGATTCGATCACCGGGCGGTTCCGGCGGCTGGTGCATGATCTGAATGGCAGCCTGAACAAGCCCATCGCGCTGGAGATCGAAGGCCAGGACACCGAACTCGACAAGACGGTGATCGAGATGCTGGCCGATCCGCTGATGCACCTGATCCGCAACGCCGCAGACCACGGGCTGGAACCGCCCGAACAGCGGCGCGCGATGGGCAAACCCGACACCGGAACGATTCGCCTGTCGGCGCGCTATTCGGGTGCCGAGGTGGTGATAACCCTCGGCGACGACGGGCGCGGCCTGGACCTGGATCGCATCCGCGCGAGGGCCGAAGAACGCGGGCTGATCGAAGCCGGGGCCGAGATGGACGAAGCGAGCCTGCGCGCGCTGATCCTGCGCCCCGGCTTCTCGACCGCCGCCTCGGTCACGGAACTGTCGGGCCGCGGCGTCGGCATGGACGTGGTGAAACGCACAATTGAAAAGCTGCGGGGCAGCATCGAGGTGGACAGCGAACCCGGTCATGGCACGCGCGTCCACATGCGCCTGCCGCTGACGCTGGCGATCATCGACGGCCTGCTGGTCGAGATCGCCGACGAACGCTACACCATCCCTCTGGCCGCGGTGGAACATATCAGCGAACTGCCGGACGACACGGCGAGCGACGGGCGGACGACGCGCTTTCTCAACATCCGGGATCAGCTGGTGCCCTTCCTGGTGATGCGCGACCTGCTCGACAGCCCGGGTCGGCCGGGGCCACACCAGAAGGTCGTGGTCGTCACCTCGGGCGAGCTGCGTGTCGGCCTCACGGTCGACCGGATCATCGGGTCGAGCCAGACGGTGATCAAGCAACTGTCGCCGCTGCACAGCACGCTCAAGACCTTCTCGGGCGCAACGGTGCTTGGCGACGGATCCGTCGCCCTGATCCTCGATGTTCCTCAGTTGGTCGCCTGGGGCCAGACACTCGACAGCCGGGAGGCCGCCTGATGGAAACGGTTCAGACCCTGACGCGGCCGCGCACGACCGTTGCTCGCAGCGAATGGGACATGGTGACGCTTCGCCTGGGCGGCGAGTTGCTGGCCATCGACACTGCGATGCTGCGCGAAGTGCTGGAGCCAGGCGCGATCACGCGGGTGCCGAACGCGCCGCCCTTTGCCACCGGCCTGCTGAACGTGCGCGGCACGGTGGTGCCCCTTACCGATTTGCGGATCCCGCTGCGGATGCCGGTCGGGCCGCCCGACGCGGACACGCGGATCCTTGTACTCGACCTCGAACTGGCGGGATCGCCCGCAGTGGTCGGCATCCTGGCGGAACAGGTCCACGAGGTCAGCAAGATCAGCGCCGCGACATTGGAGGATGTCCCGGCTGTCGGCGCCCGCTGGCCGCGAAGTTACGTCCGCGCGGTTGGCCGCAAGGGTGACCGCTTCTTCATCATTCCCGACATCGACGCCATCTTCGCCGCCTACCTGGCCGAAGCGGACGACGCAGCACCACAACTTTCCTGAGGACGGAACCCATGCGCCTGACACTCAAGCTGAAACTTTCCCTGACCCTGATCCTCCTGGTCGCCGCCTCCTTTGGTGCCAGCATGATGACCCTCGACAGCCTGTCCACGATGCAGGATAGGATGGACGACGTGGTGAATACGCGCGCCGAACGGATCCGGCTGACCGAGGAACTGGGACGCGAGCAGCTGCGCGTCCAGCGGGACGTTCGCGAATACATTCTGGCGGAAAGCGCCGGAACCAGAGCCGAACTGCGCACCGTCATGGGCGAGTCGCGGAAAACCCATGACGAATACCTGCGCGAGATCAGGGCCATCGCGTCGCCTGAGGGCCACAAGCGGCTGGACTCCTACGAATCCATCCTTGCGCGCATCCGTTCGACCAACGACCGCGCCATGGGCATGGCCGATGGCAACGAAACCCTTGGGGCCTTCCGTATGGTCAACGGCGATGGAAAGGTGGCCTGGCGCGAAATGGAGGCCGAGGTCGACTCCATTCTCGACCTGAACCGCGACGGCCTGTCCGAGGCCGCCGAGTCGGCCACCGCGAATTACAACAACGCGCGCAGCCTGACGATCACGATCATGGCGGTCATCGCCTTGGCCAGCGCGGGCACGGGCACCTGGATCGTGATGACCATCTCGCGCGGGCTGACCCGGGCCATCGACCTGTCGCGCAAGGTGGCCGCCGGCGACCTGACCGAGACGGCGGACATCCGCAGCAACGACGAGATCGCCGACCTGCTGGGGTCGATGAACGAGATGACCGCCAACCTGCGCCGCGTTGTGGGCGAAGTGACGGGCGGCGCGGGGCAGGTTGCCTCGGGCTCGGCCGAGATGGCCTCGACCGCGGAACAACTGAGCCAGGGCGCGACGGAACAGGCTTCGTCCACCGAAGAGGCGTCGAGCTCGGTCGAGCAGATGACCGCGAACATCAAGCAGACCGCCGACAACGCCACGCAGACGGAAGAGATGGCCCGCAAGTCGGCGGCCGATGCCCGCGACAGCGGCCAGGCGGTGGCCGAGGCGGTGAGCGCGATGAAAACCATCGCCGAACGTATCATGGTCGTGCAGGAGATCGCACGCCAGACCGATCTGCTGGCCCTCAACGCGGCGGTGGAGGCGGCGCGCGCGGGCGAGCATGGCCGCGGGTTCGCGGTGGTGGCATCCGAGGTGCGCAAGCTGGCGGAGCGCAGCCAAACCGCGGCGGGCGAGATCTCGTCGCTGTCGGGCAATACTGTCCGCGCAGCGGAAGAGGCAGGCAAGATGCTGGAAGGGCTGGTGCCGGATATCGAGCGCACGTCGGACCTCGTCAGCCAGATCAGCTCGGCCAGCCGCGAGCTGGCCTCGGGGGCGACCCAGGTCAACCTCGCCATCCAGCAGCTGGACAAGGTTACGCAGGAGAACACCTCTGCGTCCGAGGAAATGTCCGCGACCGCCGAGGAGCTGTCGGCGCAGGCCGAATCGCTGCGGGCCGCCATCGCCTATTTCCGAACCGACGACCGGGGCCACACGGCCGCCGCCGCGCCCGTCCGGCGCAAATCGTCGAAGGCGAAACCGGCGCGCAAGTCGCCCAAGCTGGATGGCGGCGGCTTCGACTTCGACCTCTCGGGCGGCGAGGACGAACTCGATGCCGACTTCATGCGGCAATCCTCGCGCAGCAACGCAGCCTGAGCGGTCTGGGCCATGCGAGAGGTGGAAACGGTTGTGACATTCGCGGTGGCGAAGTCGCTATTCGCAGTCGAGGTGGGGCTGGTGCAGGAAATCCTGTCGGCGCAGGAGCCCACCCGGCTGCCCAATGCGCCACAGCACTTGCTGGGCCTGATCGACGTGCGCGGCGCATCGGTCGCGCTGGCGGACCTGCGGCGCCTGCTCGGCGAGCCGCCCAAACCGGCGGACGATGACACGCGCATCCTGATCCTCGCGCTCGAAGGCAACGGGCGAATCCACCGCGTCGCCCTGCAGGTAGACCGCGTGATCGAGGTGACTGGCCTCGACGACGGTGGGCGGATCGATCCGGTGGACGAGGCGGAAATGCTGGACTGGGATCCCCGCGTGCTGCATGGCATCGGCCGCCGCGAGGGGCGGATCGTCGCCTTGCTGGACATGCGGGCGATCTTCGATGCAGAGCTGATGGCGCTGGCCCGCGCCAGGCCGGTCGCGGCTGACGCCTGATCATGGCCGTCAGCGCCGCTCCGGACTATCGCCAGCGGTTCCGCTCGCTGATTTTCAGCGAGACCGGCATCCGCATGCCGGAAAGCAAGGACCACCTGATCGTTTCGCGCCTGCGCCGACGGTTGATCGAAGGCGGTTTCCGGAACCTCGACGACTACTTCGCACATCTCTTCGAAGAGGGCGCGCTGGACGACGAATGGGAGGCCATCGTCGACCAGATCACCACCAACAAGACTGACTTCTTCCGGGAGCCTGTCCACTTCGACCTGCTGGCCAGGCGCCTGATTCCCGAAACGCTTGCCCGTACGCGGCCCGGGCTCCCCTGCCGCTTCCGGCTGTGGAGCGCCGCCGCCTCGACAGGGGCCGAAGCATACACTGCCGCGATGGTGCTGGCGACGGCTGCCCTGGCGGATGCGCGGCTGGACTGGACGATCCTCGGCACCGACATCTCGAAGGGCGTGCTGGAGACGGCCGAGCGGGCGATCTACGACAGCCGCGAGCTGGCCCCCGTCCCCTCCGACATGCTGGCCCGCTACACGATGACCGGGCGCAGCCGCGGGGCCGCCGGGCAATCGCGCATCGTGCCGGAACTGCGTCGCCGCACCCGCTTCGCGGTGCTGAACCTCATCGCGCCGCCGTTTCCCGTCAGCCACGGCCTGGACGCGATCTTCCTGCGCAACGTCCTGATCTACTTCGACGATGACCAGCAGGCCCGGGTTGTGTCCGACGTGGCGGGGCACCTCCGTCCCGGCGGGTGGTTCTTTGTCGGCCACGCCGAATCCATGGTTGTCCAGGATCCGCGCCTGGACCAGATCGCACCCGCCGTATTCCGGATGAGAGAGGCCAGGGGATGAACCACCCGACACCGATTCGCGTCATGATCGTCGACGACAGCGCCGCGGCCCGTTCGGCGCTGGCGCGCCTGCTGTCGGCGGACCCGGACATCGTCATCGCCGCGACGGCCGCCGATCCGTTCGAGGCGGCAAAGCTGATGCGCAACGGTCTTCCGGACGTGATGCTCCTGGACATGGCGCTGCCCCGCATGGACGGGCTGACCTTCCTGCGCCGTATCATGGAGCAGCATCCGCTGCCGGTTGTCGTCTGCTCGAGCTTTACCGAGGCCGGATCGAAGAACGCCATCCGCGCGCTCGAGGCCGGCGCCGTTGAGGTCATCGGCAAGCCGCGCCTGTCCAGCCGCGAGGACTGGGACGAGGCGCAGGTGCGCCTCTGCGACGCCGTGCGCGCCGCCGTCGAGACGAACCCTGCGCAGCGGACCCGCCCGCGCACCAGGCCCGAAGGCCCGGGGCCCAAGCTGACAGCGGACGTGATCCTTCCCGCGCTGAAGCCGAACCCGAATGCCGGGCCGGTCAAGGGTCATGTCGTCGCCATCGGCGCCTCGACCGGGGGGACGGAGGCGCTGGTGCAGGTGCTCTCCGCGCTGCCCACAGGTCTGCCGCCGATCATCGTCGTCCAGCACATGCCCGAGCATTTTACCAGTACCTTTGCCCAGCGGCTGGACGGACTCTGCCAGCTGACGGTCCAGGAGGCGAAGTCGGGCGACCGCCCGGTTCCCGGAACCGTCTTCCTGGCGCCAGGCAACCACCACATGCTGCTGCGGCGCAGCGGGTCGGGGCATGTGATCGAGATCGTCGATGGCCCCTGCGTGGCGCGCCACCGGCCCTCGGTCGATGTGCTGTTCCGCTCGGTCGCACAGAGCGCCGGGAACAAGGCGATGGGGATCGTGCTGACCGGAATGGGCGACGACGGGGCGCGCGGGCTGCTGGAGATGCGGCAGGCGGGGGCGCGGACCCTGGTGCAGGACGAGGCCACCTCGGTCGTTTTCGGGATGCCGAAAGAGGCGCTGGCGATGGGCGGGGCGGATACGGCGCGTCCGCTTGGGCGCATCCCCGGAGAGATCCGCGGCTGGGCCGCGGGGGTCGCGCCCCAGTTGCGCACCGGTTAAGCCCGGTCGACCGATCCCGGTCGGGCCGCGCGGCGGGGCGCGCAGGCCCGCGCGGGCATCGCTTGCCGTGACAAGCCCGGACGTCGGTTCGGTGGCGCCACCAAGTTCCGCGCCTCGAAGACTTGGCCGGCGAGGGTTGGCGGCTTTCGATGATCGGGTCGCGTTCGGCGACGGGGAAGTTGGGCGGCAGGCTTCTGGCGGGTGGCGGATGGCGGACGGCAGGCGGCAGATGGCAGGTTGCAGGTGGCAGACGGCGGGTGGCTGGCGGCAGGCGGCGGGTGGCAGACTTCCGGCGGATGGCAGGCTTCTGACGAATGGCGGGCGGCGGATGGCAAGTGGCGGACGGTGGGCAGCAGGCTTCTGGCGGGTGGCGGGTGGCGGATGGCGGATGGCAGGCGGCGGATGCCGGATAGCGGGTGGCTGGCGGCGGGTGGCGGGCGGCGGGTGGCAGACTTCTGGCGGATAGCAGGCAGCGGGCGGAGGATGGCAGGTGGCAGACGGCGGGTGGCGGGCGCTCGGCGATGGGCATTTGGCGATGGGCGACAGGCGGACCCGAGGGGGAACACTTCGGCGGTATGCATGACCTGCGCGGCCGCGACCGCTTGCGCGTACCGAGCCGGACTGCGCGAACCGGCGCGCCGCTGCTGCGGCGCCGACACGGTGGATCACCGGGGCCGGGACATGCCCGGGTGCATGGCATCCCGAGGCAGGATCGCTCCGCCAGGCGCCGTCCCTTCCCGGCAGGAAGTCGGCACAGCCACAGGTGACGCCGTCTAGGCCGCGCCTTCTCGTTCCGTTCCGCATACTCGAGCGTGGTCAGCCGGAGGTGTTCGATCTCCTGCCTGTTCGGCCGCGCCACCCGTGACGACAAAAGGCGGACCCGACGTTTCCGAGCGCCCCCGGCAGCCGCGCGCACGGCGGGTGCGGTTCGCCGGTGAAGGCAAGGGCGCGCGGGGTCCGGCCCGGCGCGTTTCAGGCGGGCCCGATCCGGGCGGTGACGGCGATGGCACGACCCATTTCGTCCGCCAAGAAGACGGGCCGGCCGATGGCCACGGGACCGCGTGCCCGGCCTGGTTCTTCCTGTTCCAGATAGTCGAACAGCGCCTGCCAGCGGGGTCCGGTCGCCGGGCCAGGCCGTCGCAACCGCCCGCAGCGTGACTTCGGCAGGCCGGAACGGCTCAGAGCAGCCCATGCGACCGGAAGCTCAGCTCGCGCGATTTGCCGATGATGAGGTGGTCGTGCAGCGTCAGGCCCAGCGCATCGCAGGCGGACTTGATCTGCGCCGTCATGGCGATATCGGGCTCCGAGGGCGTGGGGTCGCCGGAGGGGTGGTTGTGGACCAGGATCAGGGCCGAGGCGTTCAGCTCCAGCGCGCGCTTGGCCACTTCGCGCGGGTAGACCGGGACGTGGTCGACGGTGCCTTTCGCCTGTTCCTCGTCCGCGATCAGGATGTTCTTGCGGTCGAGGTAGAAGACCCGGAACTGTTCCGTCTCGCGGTGCGCCATCGTGGTGTGGCAGTAGTCGAGCAGGGCGTCCCAGCTGGAGATGACGTGGCGTTGCAGCACCCGCGAGCGGGCCAGACGGTGAGCGGCGGCCTCGATCACCTTGAGGTCAGTGACGACGGCGTCACCCACGCCGCTGACTTCCACCAGTTGCTCGGGCGGGGCGGAGACCACGCGGTTGAAGTCGCCGAAGCGGTCAAGCAGGGCGCGGGCCAGCGGCTTGGTGTCCTTGCGGGGGATCGAACGGAACAGCACGAGTTCCAGCAGTTCGTAATCCGGCACCGCCGCCGCCCCGCCGGACATGAAGCGCGCCCGCAGGCGCGCGCGGTGATCGGCGATGTAGGAGGGCATGCGGCCGGTTTCCAGCGGCACCAGAGGCGCCTCGTCCACGTCGAAGAGCGAGGGAGCCGAGTCGGAAAAGGCGCGGGGCTGGGTCATGGCCCGACCCTCGCGCGGAACGGTTAACAGGGCGT
Source organism: Pseudooceanicola sp. (assembly GCA_020441135.1). Lineage (GTDB taxonomy): Bacteria > Pseudomonadota > Alphaproteobacteria > Rhodobacterales > Rhodobacteraceae > Seohaeicola_A. The sequence continues at coordinate 5,898 of JAGRMS010000138.1, read as the reverse complement.
TAGCTCAGACCAGGATTTCGATCAGGGATGGCCCCTTCGCCGTTAGCGCCGCCTCGATGGCGTCGGTCAGCGCGCCCGCCTCGTCCACGCGCGTGGCGCTGACGCCCATGCCCTGTGCCATGGCGACGAAATCCAGCGCGGGCCGGTCGAGCGACAGCATGTCGATGGCGCGCGGCCCGGGGTTTTGGACGCCGACGTTGGTCAGTTCGCCGCGCAGGATCTGGTAGGTGCGGTTGGCCATGATCAGCACCGTCACGTCCAGCCCCTCGCGCGCCATGGTCCAGAGCGACTGGATCGTATACATCGCCGAGCCGTCGCCGATCAGGGCCAGCACCTTGCGGTCGGGGCAGGCGACGGCGCAGCCGATGGCGAGCGGCAGGCCATAGCCGATGGAGCCGCCGCAGTTGTTCAGCCAGGTATGCGGCGCGGCCCCGGCGGTGGCGGGAAAGAAGGCGCGGCCGGTGGTGATCGATTCGTCGACGACGATGGCGTTGTCGGGGATCGTGGCGGCAAGGGCCTGGGCGATGGTGGTGGCGTCGGCCAGGCCGGAGGGGCGCGGCACATGCTTGCGCTCAGTCAGGGCCGGGGCGCTGTCGGCGGCCCCTGTGGCCTGCACCAGCGCGGCCAGCGCGCCGGACAGGTCGCCGCCCGGCCCCGCGAGTTCGAGGATCTCGGCATCGTCGCGGGTCAGGATCGCCGGTTTGCCCGGATAGGCGAAGAAGCCGATGGGCGCGCGGGCGCCCAGCAGGACGATGCGGCGGTACGGCGCGAGTTTCTCCAGCGCCTGGTCGAAGGGATAGGGCACGCGGTTGATGGCGACGCGGCCTGCCCCGCGCTCCAGCCGCGCATTTGCCCACTCCGACAGAAGCGCGCACCCGGTCTTCGCGGCGATCCGCCCGGCCTGTTCGAGGTTTTCGGCGGTCAGCGCCTCGCCCCCCAGCAGCAGCAGCGTTTCCGGGCCGCCGAGCATCCCGGCGGCCTGTTCGATCGCCTCGGCTTGTGGGCGTGGCGCCGCTGCGGGGGCCGCGTGGACGGACCCGCCCTCGGTCCACGCCGTATCCGAGGGCAGGATCAGCGTGGCGATCCGCCCCGGCGCTTCGCTGGCCGCCCCCACCGCCTGCGCGCCATCCGCGCCGACGTCGGCGGCGCTGAGCGAGGTGTGGACCCAGTGCGAGACCGGGTGCGACAGCCCCTCGATATCCGCCATCAGGGGCGCATCCAGCGCGCGGTGCGTCTCGGCATGTTCGCCGACGATGTTGACGACGCCGGAATGCGCCTTCTTGGCGTTGTGCAGGTTGGCGATGCCGTTGGCGAGGCCGGGGCCGAGGTGCAGCAGGGTGCAGGCGGGCTTTCGCGCCATGCGCCAGTACCCATCCGCCGCGCCGGTCGCCACGCCTTCGAACAGGCAAAGGACCGAGCGCATGCCGGGGATATGATCCAGCGCGGCGACGAAGTGCATTTCCGAGGTGCCGGGGTTGGTAAAACAGGTATCGACCCCGCTGGCGATCAGCGATTTGACGAGGCTTTCGGCACCGTTCATGTAGAGTCTCCCCTGGGGTGCGGACCCGTTTTCCGCCTGCGGGAAACCGTCCTGTTCTGCATTGGCGCGGACAGTTGCCCAGCCGTCCGGCGGCGTCAAGCAGAGGGCTTGACCTTCCAGCGGCGGGAAGCCCTATATCCTGTTCCGACTCGACCATCGGAGAGAAGACCATGACTACCTTTCACGTCCCTGACATGACCTGCGGCCATTGCGAGAAGGCGGTGCGCGGCGCGCTTGGCGCGGCCCTGCCGGACGCAAGCGTCGAGGTTGACCTGCCCAGCCACACCGTCAAGGTCGCGGGCGATGCCGAGACCGCGCGCAAGGCGCTGGTGGGCGCGGGGTTCACACCGGCCTGAGTTCAGGCATGGGCGTGGTCATGATGATGATCATGCCCCGCCCCCGGTTCCAGCGCGCAGGTCGCGTCGCCCTGGCCCCAGTCGACCTCGATGGTGGAATGGGCGATGGCATAGTCGTGCAACAGCACCTCTTTCACCGCGCGCACCACGGTGCCGGGATCGGCCTCGGGGGCCAGTGACACCTCCATCGTCGCGGCGGGCTGGCCCGAGGTGATCGACCAGACGTGGATGTGGTCGACCGCCCGCAGCCCGGCGACCTTTTCCACCAGCGTGCGACGCAGGTCGTCGATCACCAGGTCGCCCGGCGCGCCCTCCATCAGCACGTTGAGCGAGGCCTTGAGCAGCACCCAGGCCGAGCGGAGGACCAGCGCGGACAGAAGGACCGACAGCAGCGGGTCGATGGGCGTCCAGCCGGTCAGCCAGATGCAGAGCGCGGCGACGATGGCGGCGACCGAGCCGAGCATGTCGCCCAGCACATGCACCATCGCGCCGCGAATGTTCAGGTGTTCGGTGTCCCCGCGTGTCAGCAGCCAGTAGACCAGCGCGTTGACGGCAAGCCCCAGCACGGCGATCACCAGCATCGGCCCGGCCAGCACCGGGGCGGGGTGAAGCAGGCGCTGCACCGCCTCGAAGGCGATCCAGCCGACCAGTGCGATCAGGGTGACGGCGTTGACCAGCCCGGCGAGGATTTCGAAGCGCATGTAGCCGAAGGTGCGCCGGTCGTCGCGCCGTCTCCGCCCGAACCGAAACCCGGCCCAGGCCAGCGCCAGCGCGGCGGCGTCGGTGAACATGTGCCCGGCATCGGCGATCAGGGCGAGCGATCCGGCCAACAAGCCGCCGATCAGCTCGGCCAGCATGAAGGCAAAGGTCAGGGCAAGGCCCAGCAACACGACGCGTTCGTTGTTCGCGCCGACTTTCGGGGCATGGTCGTGGTGGTCGTGGGAATGGGCCATGGCGCAAAGCTAGTCCGGGCGACAGGGCGCGGCAACCGGATCAGGTGAGGTGACGGCCCAGCGCCCTTATCATCGTGTCGGCTGCCTCGAGTTCGCCCGCCAGGATGTATTCCTCGGGCTTGTGGGCGCGGCCGATGTCGCCGGGACCACAGACGACGGCGGGCACGCCCGCCGCCTGATAGCGCCCGGCCTCGGTGCCGAAGCTGACCGGGGCACGGGGCGGATGGCCGGAGAGTTCCGAGACAAGCCGTGACAGCGGGTCGTCTTCCGCCATCCCCAGCGCCGGATAGGCGGCGAGGATTTCGGCGGTGACGCCCTCTTCCGCCCGCGCCGCCGCGATGACCGGGGCCAGCACCTGCTCGGGGTCGGCGCCGGGCAGCACGCGCGCCTCGATCTCGGCCCAGGCGGACTCGGGGATGATGTTCAGCGCCTCGCCGCCGCCGATCTTGCCGACCTGCACGGTGTGACAGGGCGGCGCAAAGGTCTCGTCACGGACGCCGGTCGCGGCCAGTTCCGCCGCGAGTGCGCGCGCCGCCACCAGCGTCGGCACCAGCGCGTGGATTGCGTTGCGCCCAAGATCGGGGCGGGCGGAATGGCCGGGGATACCCTTTGCCGCCACCCGCAGCGCCGCCTTGCCCTTGTGGCGCAAGACTGGCTGCATCCCCGTCGGTTCGCCCACGATGGCGCCGAGCGGCGGGGCGCAGAGGTCCGGCAGGCGCTTCAGCAGGTGGACGATACCGCGGCAGCCCGACTCCTCGTCATAGGTGATCGCGATGTGCAGCGGCGCGCGCAGGCGCATCGCGGCCAGGTCCGGCACCGCCGCCAGCACGCAGGCGACAAAGCCCTTCATGTCGACCGCCCCGCGCGCGATCAGGCGGTCGCCGTCGCGGCGCAGGGCGAAGGGATTGGCGAGCCATCCCGCTTCCTGCGCCGGGACCACGTCGACATGGCCCGAGAGGATGTAACCCGGCTGTCCGGGATCGCCCAGCGTAGCGAAAAGGTTCGAGCGGTCGCCCTCGGGCCCCGGCAGGACCGTCACGGCAGCGCCATGGCCTTCGAGATACGCGGCGATGAAGGCGATCAGCTCGCCGTTCGGCTGGCCGACAACGGTTGGAAAAGCCACCAGACGGGCGAGCATCTCGGAGGAGGTCAGGCGCATCGGGCGGTCCTTTCGCGTTCCACGGTCCGAGCCATAACAAGGCCCACCCGCCACTCCAAGCGCCGCAGGTGCGGAAATCCCCACTTCCCCTGTTGGCACGCCCCGTGGCACCCTATCTTGGGGAGACACCGGACAAGGCCAGCCGCGAAAGGTGAACCGTCATGACCGTCTCCACACCCGTCAGAGCCGAAACCGTCGCCGCCCATGTCGGCCGCCACCCCCTGCCCGGTCAGGTGGTGCTGGTCCTGCAGGGGGGCGGGGCGCTCGGGGCCTATCAGATCGGCGTCTACCGGGCGCTTTGCGAGTCGGGGATCGAGCCGGACTGGGTGATCGGAACCTCCATCGGGGCGATCAACGCGGCGCTGATTGCCGGCAACAAGCCGGCAGAGCGGCACGAGCGGATGGAGGAATTCTGGCGCCGCATCGGGGCCGGGCCGCTGCGCACGGCGCTGACCGCCGCGCCGGGCTGGGGGCAGGCGGCGCGCAACCTGATGACGCTGACGACCGGCGTCCATTCCTTCTTCCGCCCCAACCCGGCGGCGCTGTTCGGGCCGCTGGCCCCGGTCGGGGCCGAACACGCCGCCTGGTATTCGACCGCCCCGCTGCACGACCTGCTGGCCGAACTGGTGGACCTCGACCAGCTCAACACCGGCGGCGTGCGGCTGACGGTGGGGGCGGCGAACGTGCGCACGGCCGAGATGCATTACTTCGACACGAAGGACAGCGCACTCGACCTGCGCCACATCCTCGCCTCGGGCGCGCTGCCCCCGGCGTTTCCGGCGGTGCGGATCGGCGAGGATCTGTTCTGGGACGGCGGCGTGCTGTCGAACACGCCGGTCGAGGCGGTGTTCGACGACAATCCCCGCCGCGACTCGGTGGTGTTTGCCGTGCATCTGTGGAACCCGGACGGGTCGGAGCCCGATTCGATCTGGGAGGTGCTGAACCGTCAGAAAGATCTCCAGTATTCCAGCCGCGCGAAAAGCCATGTGGAGCGGCAACGACAGCTGCACAACCTGCGGCACATCATCAAGGAGCTGGCCGCCAAGCTGCCCGAGGATCACCGGGCGAGCGATGCGGTCAAGGAGATGGAGGCCTATGGCTGTACCACCACGATGCACGTCGTGCGGCTGCTGGCGCCCGGCCTGCGCGGCGAGGACCACCTGAAGGACATCGACTTCAGCGCGACCGGCATCCACCAGCGCAGCGAGGCGGGATACGAGGAAACGATGCGGGTGGTGGCCGAGATGCCCTGGGAGCGCCCCCACGATCCGCTGGCCGGGGTGATCCTGCACGAGAGTGCGGATTAGACCCTGCTACCGGTCCGGATCGTCCTTGCCGATGCCCTTGAAAACCGCCCGGAACGGCAGCGCCCAGAGCACGCCGAGGCCGATGTAGATCACCAGTTCCAGCCAGAATGGCGGGCGGTCGAACAGCGCCACGACGTTCACCGCGACGATGATGTAAAGCGGCAGGCCCACCAGCAGGATGACCAGCGCCCAGCGCCGCCGCGCCTTGTATCCGAGTGCCATGCCCTGCTTCCTTTTGCTCCAAATATCCCCGCCGGAGGCTTGCGTTTCCCCAAGGAAACGCAATGCAACCTCAGTCGGCGAAGGGATCCGTCACGAGGATCGTGTCCTCGCGCTCGGGCGAGGTCGAGAGCAGCGCGACGGGGCAGCCGATCAGCTCTTCCACCCGGCGGACATACTTGATCGCCTCGGCGGGCAGATCGGCCCAGCTGCGCGCGCCTTCGGTCGATTCCGACCAGCCCGGCAGTTCTTCATAGATCGGCGTGCAGCGGGCTTGGCTGTCGGCGGCGATGGGCAGGTAGTCCAGCACCTGCCCGTCGAGGTCGTATCCGGTGCAGATCTTCAGCGTCTCGAACCCGTCCAG
>JAGRMS010000558.1 GCA_020441135.1 Pseudooceanicola sp. | reverse complement strand
CGCGCCACCGCCTGGTGGAACAGCGACAGCGAGAACCGCAGCTTCAGCTCGACGATCACCACCGGCTCGTCGCCCCGCCGCGCCACCACGTCCGCCGCGCCGACCTCGCCCTTGACGGTGTATCCCTGCCGCTCGAGCAGCGCCTTGACCGGGGCGTAAAGCGCGCGTTCGGTGTCGATTGCCATGCACCAGCGATAGCAGGCCGCTCACATCCCCGCCAGCGGCGCCCCGCCGCCTTGTGGCCGGGCGGCGCAGGGGATAGCGTCGGGCGACAGCCTTCCGCTTTGGACCCTTCCCCGCATGATCCGCCTGCTTGCCGCCCTGCTGACCTGCCTGCTCGCCGTCCAGGCGCAGGCGCGCTGCCAGGGGGTCGACCTGGCCGACCACCTGAGCCCGGCGCAGACGGCGGCGATGCAGCGCGAGCTGGCGCAGATGCCCTATGCCACCGGCAACCACTGGATCGCCCGCAAGGGCAACAGGGCGATCCACGTCATCGGCACCATGCATGTCAACGACCCCCGGATGGGCGCGGTGATGCGCCGCCTGACCCCGCTGGTGCGCGCCGCCGATGCGGTGCTGCTGGAAGTGACCGACGACGAGGGCCGCAGCTTCTGGTCCGAGCCGGAAAAGAACATCGGCCTCTTCGTGATCCGCTCCGGTCCGACGCTCGCCGACATCATGACCGGCCCGGCGTGGGAGCTGCTGGCCCGCGCCGCCCGGGCGATCAACCTCGACCCAGGCCGCGCGGCGCATATCCAGCCGTGGTTCCTGTCGATGATGCTGTCGGAATCCTTCTGCGGCCCGCGCGGGATCTTCGCGCAGAACGGCCTCGATACCCGGATCGAGATGCTGGCCGCGCGCGCCCGCGTGCCGACCGGCTCGCTGGAGACCGTGCAGTCGGCGATTTCCGTGCTGTCGCGGCGCTCGCTGGGCGATCAGGCGCAGATGCTGGCCTATGACCTCGCCTCCTCCACCGGCAACGACCACACCTACGTCACCCTGCGCGAGGCCTATTTCGAGGAACGCATGGGGTCGGGCATGGTGATCGAGAAATGGCAGTTCATCGGCCACACGGGGACCGACCAGCGCGACCGCACGCGGCTCTGGACGAATTACGTCGCCGACATCCTCGACACCCGCAACCGCGCCTGGATCCCGCGCATCCTGTCGACGCCGGGGAATACGGTGGTGGTCGCCGTCGGGGCAGCGCACCTGCCGGGGCGCAACGGGGTGCTGAACCTGCTGGAGAAGGCGGGGTACCGGCTGGAACGGGCGGCGTTCTGATCGGGCGCGGGCCGGCGGGGTGAACCCCGCCCTACGCGGGTCGAAGGGCGCCGCGCATCGTCGGGCCGGCATCCGGCGATCCTCGGGTTTTGGCCGGGCGCTTTGACCTCGAAAACCATGAAAAGTGATGCCGAAGCGATACTTGGTCTATTCGCGCCAGCTTGAAGGAATGCCCCTCCCGGAATCAAGGCGCCCAGCGCCGCCGGGCGAGCGCCCGACCGCCCCCATGGGCGGGCGCTTTTGC
>JAGRMS010000137.1 GCA_020441135.1 Pseudooceanicola sp. | reverse complement strand
TCGGCGGCGGCCAGTTGGGCCGGATGCTGTCGGTCGCCGCCGCGCGTCTTGGCTTTCTGACCCATATCTACGAACCCGGCGCAAATCCGCCCGCCGCGCAGGTCGCCCATCGCCTGACCACCGCGCCCTATGAGGACGGCGCCGCTCTGTCGCGTTTTGCCGACAGCGTCGATGTGATCACCTACGAATTCGAGAATGTGCCGACCGAAGCGCTCGACCTGCTGGAAGGCCGCCGCGCCATCCGACCGGGGCGCGAGGCGCTGCGCATCAGCCAGGACCGGCTGACGGAGAAATCGTTCCTCAAGGGGCTTGGCCTGCGCACCGCCCCTTTCGCTGACATCGTCGACGCGGCCAGCCTCGAAGCCGCGCTGGAGTCCATCGGAACCCCGGCGATCCTGAAATCCCGCCGCTTCGGCTATGATGGCAAGGGCCAGGTGCGCATAACCGAACCCGGTCAGGCTGCCGACGCCCTCGCCGCGATGAACGGCGCGCCTGCCATTCTGGAAGGCTTTGTCCACTTCTCGCACGAAGTGTCGGTCATCGCCGCCCGCAACGCGGAGGGGGACGTTGCCTGCTTCGACCCGGGCGAAAACATCCACCGCGACGGGATTCTGCACACCACCACCGTGCCCGCCCGCCTGTCGCCGGGACAGCGCACGGACGCCGTGCTGCTGGCGGCCAACATCCTGAATGCGCTCGACTATGTCGGCGTTCTGGGGGTCGAGCTGTTCGTGACGCCGCAGGGTCTGATCGTCAACGAGATCGCGCCACGCGTCCACAACTCGGGTCACTGGACCCAGAACGGCTGCGCGGTCGACCAGTTCGAACAGCACATCCGCGCCATTGTCGGCTGGCCGCTTGGCGATGGAAGCCGCCATTCCAACGTGGTGATGGAGAACCTGATCGGCGCCGACGTCGACCGCGTGCCAGAGCTGGCGCGCGAGGCGGATGTGTCGCTGCATCTCTATGGCAAGGCCGAGGCCAAGCCGGGCCGCAAGATGGGCCATTTCAACCGCGTGACCGGCCCGGCGCGCTGATGGTCACGGTCCACCGACTGGCGGACCGCCGCTTCACGCCCTGGAAGAATGGCGACGGTGAGACGGCTGAAATCGTCTGCGAACCGCCGGGTGCGGGCCTCGACGATTTCGCCTGGCGCATCAGCACGGCGCGGGTGGCGAAATCCGGGCCGTTCTCGCATTTTCCGGGCGTGTCGCGAACGCTGATGATCCTCGAGGGCGGGCCGATGACCCTGCGGTTTGCCGACGGCACCGCGCTGACGGCCGGGCCGGAAGCGATCCAATTCGCGGGCGATCTGGGCTGCGAGGCCACACTCGACGGGCCACCCCTGCTCGACCTCAACATGATGTGCCGCGCGCCGTTTTCCTGCGCCGTCGCCCGCCGCTGGTCCCCGGCCTCTGCCCGGCTGGCGGCGCGCTACCTGCTGGCGCTGACCGATCTTCCAGCACTCGGCCTCTATCGTCTCGACCTTGCCGAAACCGACAGCCCGTTTTCGGCTGAGGCCGCGCTGCAAATCGACATCCTGCGCGGCTGATCCCGCTACCCGAGAAAGCGCTCCGCCGCCTCGCCCGCGAGATAGGTAAAGCGCCCAGCGGCCATTGTCGCCGCAACTCGGCCCGCGCCGTCCAGCACCAACAGGTCCGCCCGAAGCCCCGGCATCAGCCGCCCCCGGTCCGCAAGCCCAAGCAGCTGCGCCGGACCGGACGAGACCAGCGCCCAGGCCGCCGCCAGCCCGATCTCTTCCGCCAGCAACAGCGCCGCCCGCCGCGGCGAGGGATAGTGATAGTCCGAGGCGAGCGCATCGCAGAGCCCGAGCGTCACCAGGTCGCGCGCGCTGGCATTGCCCTTGTGCGACCCGCCGCGCACCACGTTGGGCGAGCCGAGCACCACGCCCGCCCCATGCCCACGCGCCGCTTCGGCCGCCGCGCGGGTCTCGGGGAACTCGGCGATCGCGACGCCGCGCGCGGCCCAGTTTGACCGGTCGCTACCGTGATCGTCATGGCTCCCCATCACCACCCCCTGCGCCGCCAGCCGCGCGCAGAGACCGTCCAACGCCCCCGGCACTTCCGGTCCCCGCGCGTGCAGGTCTCGCAGCAGCGCCCAATGCGCCTCGGGGCTGCGCCCCGCCTTCAGCGCCTGCCCGGTCAGCGCCGGGGGGCGGCGGCCTTCGGCCAGGTGCCCGTGCGGCAGGTGGTCGTTGAACACCACGAACCCCACGCCCCATTCTGCCAGCCGCTCTGGCAGGGTCGCATATTCCTCCAGCAGATGCGTTTCGAGCCGCAGTTGCGGGATCAGCGTCGTCGCCAACTCGCCCCGCAGCGATCGCAGCGCGGCAAACACCGCTTCGGCGTGGGCACCGCCGCGCAGCCCGCCCTCCCAGCTCAGGAACTGCGCCAGCACGCCCGTCGTGATGCCGTTCGCCGCCAGCTCCGCCTCGGTCGCGCGCAGGCCCTCGCCCATGTCGGTCATCGCCCCCCGGCGCGGGGCGAGATGCCGCTCGAACGCATCGCCGTGCAAGTCGACGATCCCCGGCAGCACGCGGAACCCGCTCAGGTCGACCGCCCGGCCAACCGGGTCAGCGCACAGCACCCCCCCGGCAACGCTCAGCCGTTCTTGCCGCAGCCCCCCGGGGAACAGCACTTCGGCCCCGACCAGATCGAAAGCCAGGCTCACCGCTTGCGCCCCGTCACGGCGTCGAACCAGGTCATCCGTTCGGCGAACCGGCCCTCCGCCAGGAAATGCAGGGCCTGCCCGATCACCCGCGGATTGTTCATCATGAAGGTATGCGTCACCGGCAGAACGATAAAGTCCTCCATGCCCTGCACCCGCGTTGAAGCCACCGAAACCTTGCCGTCATCCATCCCGGGGATCATCGCCGAGAATACCGGGTTCAATGTATGCGATCCTGCAATTACCCCCACCGGGTAATCCACCGGCCCCAGCCGCAGCGGCCAGCTGTCGGCGTCCGTGCCCAGCTGCCGCCCCGCCGGGCCGTTCAGCAAGCCGAACACCTGCCAGTCGCCTATCCTGTCAACCAGCTCGCTGCCCCGGTTGGGCGGCCCGAGCATCACCACCCGCCCCAGCCGCGCCGGACGATGGTCGCGCAACCAGTAACGCAGCAGGATGCCGCCCATCGAATGGGTGACGAAATGCACCCGCGCGTCGCCGCACTGCGCCAACGCGCCCGGAAGGGTGCCCATGGCAAGCTCGGGGATCGGCATCTCGGTCGACGGATAGCCTGCGTTGACGACGGAATAGCCGCGATCCTCCAGAACCTGCTCCATCACGGTCAGCGACAGGTCGCTGCGGGCGAGGCCATGCAACAACACCACGCAATCGGCGCGCAACGGTGAAGCGAGCAGGCAGAAGAGAAGGAACCAGCGCATGACCGCCCCCAATAACCGGGATCGCCGCGCCGCGAAAGCCTCAGGCTCGCCGGATCGCCAGCAGGATGCCCCCCAGCACAAGCACCACGCCGATGGCGAACCGCTGGGTCACGCTTTCGCCCAGGAACACGATGCCGCCCGCCACCGCGATCAGCGGCACCGCCACCATCGCGACGGCCGCCGTCACCGCGCTGATCCGGGGCAGCACGCGATACCAGAGTGCATAGCCCAACCCCGAGGTCAGCGCACCGGAAATGACCGCCAGCCCCACGCCCGAGGGCGTGACCGCGACCGGCACGCCGTCAAGACCCAGCGCAAGCGCGGTCGGCGGCAACGCCCAGACGAAGTTCGCCGCCGTGCCGGCCAGCGCATCGGGTTCGCCCCGCCCTTCGAGGGTGTAAACCGCCCAGCCGATCCCCGCCGCAACCATGCAGAGCGCGCCGACGGCATCCACCCGCCAGACCCCGGCGGGCCAGAGCACCACCGCAAGCCCGGCCATCGCCACCGCGGCCCCGGCAATCTGCCGAGCGTTCGGCGCCGCGCCGCGCCAGGCCGAAATGCCGAAGATCGCAACCTGCACCACGCCGAACAGCAAAAGCGCGCCGATCCCGGCATCCAGCGTCAGGTAGCCGACCGAGAACCCCACCATGTAGACCGCGAGCGACCCCGCCCCCGCGATCCGCCTGACCGAGCGCAAGGGCACCGCCCGCCCCTGCGCGCGTGCGAGCGCAACAAGAACCAGCGCCCCCGCCGTCACCCGGATGGTGGCAAAGCTGCCGGGATCGGCCAGGCCGCCCGCGACGGCCATCCGGTTGATCACCGAATTGGCGGCGAAGGCGATCAGCGTGACGACGATGGCGAGGAGCAGGGGCATGGCGCCAGATGCGTTGATCCGCGGCGTGTCGGCAAGGGGATTGTGAGCGGGCCACAGGCCATTCGCTGACGACATCCGCAGGATACGCTGAAATTCGACTGCATTTCAGGCTTGGCGCGATGGGAAACCTTAGGGTTTCCGCGCGACAGTCCTGCTTGCACAGATCTCTTGGGAAAGGGTGGCAGATGAACATGGGTGTTCACGGATTCGGTCAGGGCATGGGCGCGTTCTGCGGCTGTGGCTATGGAAGCGGCGGCCTCGGCCAGGGTGGCGAGACCATGAGCCGGGGGGAAAGGATCGTCGCACGGCTCGACTCGGATCAGGACGGTGCCTTGAGCATAGCGGAACTGGCCGAATCCCGGCGTGGCAGCAAGATGACGCTGGAGCGTTTCGCCAAGATCGACGCCAACGGCGATTCGAAGCTGGATGCGGCCGAGATCGACGCGACGAAACGGGGCCGCGGCGGCGACGCGGGCCGCGAGATCGCGATGCGCGCGCGCTGGCTGGCCGAACGCGTTGAACCGGCTCAGTCGGAACCGGATCTGTCGGCGCAGGTCATCGGGCTTCTGGACAGCGACGGGAGCGGTCGGCTGAACTCGGAAGAGATTGCAGGCACCCGCCTGGCCGAACTGATCGGCGGCGATTTCTATCGGCTGGACGCCGACCGCAACGGCGGGCTCGACCAGCAGGAACTTGCCCTGTTCCTGGCGGAGCGTCTGACGGATAGCGTAACGGAACCAGTTGGAGACCCACAGGAACCGGAGGCCGCTCTCGCGTCGACCGCCTCCGGCTACGACGCGAGCGTTCTGAATGCCTTCGATACCGCGTTGCAGGTGCTGGAAAGCGCGCCGGAAACCCCGGCGGCAGACGTGGTTGCGTCCCTCTACAAGGACGTCACCGCGGCGCTTGGCATTACCTGAATACGGGGACGATCGGAAGGAATGGCAGGGGCAGCAGGGTTCGAACCCGCGACCTACGGTTTTGGAGACCGTCGCTCTACCGGCTGAGCTATACCCCTATGGCCGCGCCCCGTCTAAGCCAGCCCGAGAGCTGGAGCAAGAGGGAATCGGGCCGCGACGCTTGCCTCGGCGGCCAAATCGGAGTGTAACCCCGGCGACGCAATCCGAGGATCGCAGGACGTGAGCCTGAGACGCAGACTGGCCGACAGCCGCCGCCTGAACCGATGGGTCGAGGGCCTGATCGCGGGCTATCTGCGGTTCGCCTTTGCCACCTCGCGCTGGGAGCGGACGGGTTTCGAGGCGATGGAGGCGGAGCTTGCGAAGGGCGAGCCGGTGATCTTCTGTGTCTGGCACCAGCGGCTGATCCTGTCGCCCTGGATGTTCGACACCAGACTTGGCAAGTTCTGCTCTCTGACCTCCTCGGCGCGGGCTGGGCGGCTGGTGGGGCAGGTGCTGGGGCGCTTCGGCTTCGATACCGTGCCGATGTCGAGCCACAAGCGCCACGTCGCCCTGTCGCGGGAAGTGCTGCGGCGGATCGGTGACGGCTATACCATCGGCATCGCGGTGGACGGACCACGCGGGCCGGCGCGGGTCGCCTCGACGGTACCGTTGGTCTGGGCGCGCAGCACCGGCAAGCGCATCTTCGTGCTGTCCTGGTCGGCCAGGCGGCGCATCCGGGCCTGGTCCTGGGATCGTTTCCTGCTGCCATTGCCGTTTTCGCGCGGCGTGATGATGTGCCGGGCCTTCAGCGGCGAGGTGCCGCGCGGCCTCGACGTCGACCAGACCGAGGAGCTGCGGCTTCGCCTGCAACGCGCGCTGGACGACGTGACCGATGCCAGCGACATGGCCGCCGGGCGGCGGCGAGAGCGGGGTTAGTCTGCGGCCTCGAGCGCGTCGATGTCGCCGCCCGCGATCAGGCTGCGATGACGCCAGACGCGTTCTGCGGGCCAGTCCCACCAGGCGAGTTTCAGCAGGCGGGCAATGATGGAATCGTCGAAACGCATCCGCACGACCCTGCCCGGGTTGCCTGCGACGATGGCATAGGCCGGCACGTCCCGGGCGACCACCGCGCCGGCGCCGATGATGGCGCCGCTGCCGATGGTGACGCCCGGCAGGACGGTCGCACCCTTGCCGCACCAGACGTCGTTCCCGATCACCGTGTCTCCCCATTGGTGGGCGAGCTCGGCATAGTCGCCCATCGTCGCGGGGTCGAAGATGGCGAAGGGGAAGGTGCTGAAGCCTGCCATCGGATGATTGGCCGAGGCGGTGATGAAGCGGGTGCCGTGGGCGAACTGGCAGTAGCGGCCTATGACCAGGCGCTCGGCGCAGCCGGGGAACAGATAGGGGGCGATGCGGGCGGCGACGTCATCGAAGGTGTCGAAATCGCTGTAGTAGCTGAATTCGCCGACCGAGATGTTCGGATGGTCGATGGCCGCCTTCAGGAAGACCGTACCTGCGTGGGCCGTGCCATCGGGCAGGATCACCGGGTGGCGGGCATTGGGGTCGGGCGGGATCATGCGCGGCAGTCTGGCCCGAATGCACGGACGGGCAAAGCCAAAAAAGCAAACGGCGCAGGTTCAACCTGCGCCGTTCGGGTTCGATGGTGCGGGAAACCCGCCTTACTTCACGATCTTC
>JAGRMS010000136.1 GCA_020441135.1 Pseudooceanicola sp. | reverse complement strand
GCGCACTTCCACTACGTGATGTCGCTTGGCGCGGTGTTCTGCATCTTCGCCGGGATCTACTACTGGATCGGCAAGATGTCGGGCCGTCAGTACCCGGAATGGGCGGGCAAGCTGCACTTCTGGATGATGTTCGTCGGTTCGAACCTCACCTTCTTCCCGCAGCACTTCCTGGGCCGTCAGGGCATGCCGCGTCGCTACGTCGACTATCCCGAGGCCTTCGCGCACTGGAACTTCTGGTCGTCGATGGGCGCGTTCCTGTCCTTCGCTTCGTTCCTGTTCTTCATCGGCGTGGTCTTCTACACGCTGACCCGGGGCAAGAAGGTCACCGAGAACAACTACTGGAACGAATACGCCGACACGCTGGAATGGACCCTGCCCTCGCCGCCGCCCGAACACACGTTCGAGACGCTGCCGAAGCAGTCCGACTGGGACCACGGCCACGCCCACTAGGCACGGCCGCCTGAAAGCGGAGCCCCGGCAGCAGTGCCGGGGCTCTTCTCGTTTTGGGGACCCCCATGCCCTATGAATGGCACCTAGGCCCCGGGCGCGAACGGCGCCTGCTGCTGTGGCCTCACCGCTCGCTGCCGCCGCGCGGCTTCGCGGCGGTGATCCTGATCACCTTCGCCATGCTGATGATCCCCACGCTGTCGCTGCTGGGCCGCGCCGCGCTGTGGGGGCTGCTGCCCTTCGTGCTGGGCGCGCTGGCGCTGCTGTGGATCTCGCTGCGACGGTCCTATCGTGACGGCAGGCTGACCGAGGAGATGCTGTTCGCCGATGGCGAGGTGGTGCTGACCCGGCGCGAGCCCAACGGCAGCGAGCGGGACTGGAAGGCCAATCCCTATTTCGTGCAGGTGCATCTGCACCAGAAGCCGGTCGAGAACTATCTGACGCTGTCCGGCGGCAACCGCGAGGTCGAGATCGGCGCCTTCCTCAGCCCCGAGGAACGGCTTGCGCTGCGCGAGGAACTGGAAGCGGAGCTGGCCCGCGCCGCAGGTTACGCCACGCCGGGCGGCTAACGCGCAGGGGGCAGGGCGTCAGTCTCCCTCGACATGATCTGGCAGCCCCTTGCGCGGGGTCGAGGCGAAATCCTGAAGCTCCGCCTCGGTCATGCTCTCGTACATCTCCTTCGACGCGCCCTTGAGGTCGCGCACCCGGGTTTCGCCGCGCTTGGCGCTTAGCGCCGCTCCGGCGGCCATCTGCTGGGCCTTGGATCTGGCGGGCATGGCGTTTCCTCCCCTGTGCCGCACCTGTCGCAGGTGTGTTTTGGCAACAACACCGAACCGGCGCTTCGGTTCCACTTCTGCGGCGGCGCGGCACAGGCTAGAAGGCGGATCGGGGGGCCCGACAGATGGCCGTGATCGACCGCGAGACAGCGGACCATTACCTGTGGCAGGGCGACTGCGATGGCTGGCGCCTGCTGGACCGTGCCGACATGGCGGTGATCGCCGAAAAGATGCCGCCGGGCCGGGCCGAGACGCGCCATTACCACGAAACCGCGCGGCAGCTGTTCTATGTGCTCTCGGGAAGTCTGGCGATCGACCTCGGGGGGACGCTGTTCCACCTGAACGCCGGTCAGGCCCTGCAGATCCCGCCGGGGCGGCGGCATCAGGTCGCGAACGACGGCACCGAGGCGGCCGAGTTCCTGGTGATCTCGGTGCCCTCGACGCGCGACGACCGCATCGAGGTCTAGCGCGGGCCGGGGCCCGTAGGCCCCGTGGGGCGGGCTTCAGCCCGCCACGCCCAATTCATCGAAGGACAGGCGCGTGCGAACACGCGCCGCTCGTCAGGCCAGCTTCGCTTTCACCATCGAGCCGACCGAGCCGAAATCCATCCGCCCGGCAAAGCGCGATTTCAGCTCGCCCATCACCTTGCCCATGTCCCGGATCGAGTTGGCGCCCGTGCTGCTGATCGCGTCCTCGACCGCCTTCGCGGTCTCTTCCGGCGTCAGCTGCTTGGGCAGGAATTCCTCGATCACCTTGATCTCGGCCAGTTCGCCCTCGGCCAGTTCCAGCCGCGCGCCCTCTTCATAGGCGCGCGCGCTCTCCTGGCGCTGCTTCACCATCTTGGCCAGAATGCCCATGATTTCTTCATCGCTCGCGCCGTCCTCGCGTCCCTCGGCGCGCAGCGCGATGTCGCGGTCCTTGATCGCGGCGCTGATCAGGCGCAGCGTCGACAGGCGCACGGCCTGCCGGTCACGCATGGCTTCCTTCAGCCCTTCGCCAAGTCGGTCTCTCAGTCCCATGTCCGTCCCATCCAGCGGCCCGCTCCGTGGCCTTTTCGAGACTTCGCAGGATAAACCTTAGTTGCCAAGGACACAATGCCTGCTTTTCCGCCCAACCCATTGAAAACCCTGCGTAACTACAATGTCCGCCGGGCCTTGACCCCGCCGCGCCCTGCCCATAGTGTCCGCCCCGTTTCATCAAGGGAGTCGCCAATGGGTGCCGGTCTCAAGCCTGCAAAACCGACTGCCTGCCTTGCTCTGGCAGATGGCACCCTGTTCTTTGGCCGGGGCTTCGGGGCCACCGGCCTGACCACGGCGGAACTCTGCTTCAACACCGCGATGACCGGCTATCAGGAGATCATGACCGATCCGTCCTACGCCGGGCAGATCGTGACCTTCACCTTCCCCCATGTCGGCA
>JAGRMS010000135.1 GCA_020441135.1 Pseudooceanicola sp. | reverse complement strand
TGCAATACATGCCGTTCGACATGTAAAGCCCCTCCAAAGCGGTGTTTTTCGCCGGGGCGATTTCGACTTCGCAGGTCCAGACGAAGGGCGTGTCCGGCACCGCGCAGGTCAGCCCTTCGGGCGTGACGTCTGGGCTGATCGGCGTGCCGTCGATCTCGGCGGCTATCAGTGTCAGGTTCTCGCCGTGCAGGAAGAACCGCCGGTCGGGCACGCCCGCCTCGGGGCGAAACGCGATTCGGGATTTGACGCGCGTGGTTTCGGGGGCCAGGTCGAAGGTCAGCTCGACCGATTGAAGTTCGAACCCGAACGGCTTGTAATCCTTGAGATGGATCGTCTCGGGCGCGGCGTCTTTCATGGCATGTCCTCACGTTCTCACCATGCCGGGAAACCGGATGGGGTCGCCGCCTGTTATGTCCTCAGAGGGGGGGTGCTGCAACCGCCGCAAAAATCAAGAAACAGATGTCTGCACCCGACGCCAATATCGAAAGGCAGAAGCGCAGGCACTGAGGGCCGCTGTTCGTCATCTTGGCGCGACAGGCTTTGCCGCGATCCTCTTCTTGATCCGGGTCACCTAGGATGTCGTTTCGCCGTCGCCGACCGAAGGGGGTGGGTCGACTATGCGGGACCACCTGCCGCCGACGACCGCGCCCGCAACCGTTTGACGCATGGTGCGGCATTGTTGCCTATAGGAAACTTTCGCTCTAGTGAGAAACACGAGGCGTTTGATCCAGAGGAGCGGGGATGGGCATTCGGCAAGAGCGGCACGGGTTGCAGGTCGCGGCGGAATTGGTTGAATTCATCGAAGGTCAGGCTCTGCCGGGCACAGGGGTAGAAGCTGATACCTACTGGGCCGGAATGGCCCGAATGGTGGATACGCTCGGGCCGAAGAACCGTTCTTTGCTGGCGAAGCGCGAAGAGATGCAGGCCCAGATCGACGATTGGCACCGCGGCCGCAAGGGGCAGCCAGCGAACGCCGCCGACTATCAGAATTTCCTACGCGAGATCGGCTACCTGCTGCCCGAAGGGCCGGATTTCTCGATCGAGACCAAGGGTGTCGATCCCGAGATCGCCACGATCGCCGGCCCGCAGCTGGTGGTGCCAATCACCAACGCCCGCTTTGCCTTGAACGCCGCCAACGCGCGCTGGGGCTCGCTGTATGACGCGCTTTACGGCACCGACGCGCTTGGCGATCTGCCCAAGGGTGGCGGCTACGACGCTGATCGGGGTGCTCGGGTCATCGCCTGGGGGCGCGACTTTCTCGACAAGGCGGTGCCGTTGGCGAAAGGGTCGTGGGCGGATGTCTCCAACCTGGCGGTGAAGGACGGGGCGCTGCTGGTGGATGGGGGCGCTCTAAAAGACCCGGCGCAGTTCGTCGGCTACCTGGAAGGCGAGCTTTGTCCCTTGCAGGTCTTGTTGCAGAACAACGGCTTGAAGATCGAAGTTCTTGTCGATCCCTCGTCGCAGATCGGCGGATCGGACAAGGCGGGCATCTCGGACATCTGGCTGGAATCCGCGCTGTCGACGATCATGGACTGCGAGGACTCGGTCGCCTGCGTGGACGCCGTGGACAAGGTGGGCGCCTATGCCAACTGGCTGGGGCTGATGAAGGGCGACCTGGTCGAGAGCTTCCAGAAAGGCGGCAAGACCGTCACCCGCCGGATGAATCCGGATGTGACCTACAAGACCCCGCAGGGTGGCGAGATCACCGTCAAGTGCCGCGCGCTGATGCTGGTGCGCAACGTGGGGCACCTGATGACCAATCCGGCAGTGCTGGACAGCGAAGGGCGCGAGATCGGCGAGGGGCTGATGGACGCGCTGGTCACGGTGATGATCGCCATGCATGACATCAAGGCCCGGCGCAATTCGGCGCATGGGTCAGTCTATGTCGTCAAGCCGAAGATGCACGGGCCGGAAGAAGTGAAGTTCGCCGTGGAAATCTTTGACATGGTTGAGGATATCCTCGGCCTGCCGCGCAACACCGTGAAGCTTGGCATCATGGACGAGGAGCGGCGAACCTCGGCGAACCTCAAGGAATGCATCCGCGCGGCGAAGGAGCGGGTGGCCTTCATCAACACCGGTTTCCTCGACCGGACGGGGGACGAGATCCACACCTCGATGGAAGCGGGGCCGATGTTGCCGAAGGGCGAGATGAAGACGACGCCCTGGATCCTGTCCTACGAGGATCGCAACGTCGATATCGGGCTGGCCTGCGGATTGCAGGGCCGCGCGCAGATCGGCAAGGGGATGTGGGCGATGCCGGACCGCATGGCCGAGATGCTGACGGCCAAGATCGGGCACCCCAAGGCGGGCGCGAACTGTGCCTGGGTGCCTTCGCCGACGGCGGCGACGCTGCACGCGACGCATTATCACGCGGTGGACGTCTTCGCGCGGCAGGATGAAATCCGCAAGGGCGGCGCGCGGGGCACGCTCGACGACCTGCTCTCCATCCCGTTGATTTCGGGGAAGAACCTGAGCGACGAGCAGATCGCGCAGGAGATCGAGAACAACGCGCAGGGCATCCTTGGATACGTGGTGCGCTGGATCGATCAGGGCGTCGGGTGCTCCAAGGTGCCGGATATCCACGACGTCGGGCTGATGGAGGATCGGGCGACCTGCCGGATCTCGTCCCAGGCGCTGGCGAACTGGCTGCATCATGGCGTGGTCGGCCGCGATCAGGTGATGGCGGCGATGCAGAAGATGGCGGCGGTGGTGGACCGGCAGAACGCGGGCGATCCGGCCTATCGCCCGATGGCGCCGGCGTTCGACGGGATTGCCTTCAAGGCGGCCTGCGACCTGGTGTTCGAAGGGCGCGAGCAGCCCTCGGGCTATACCGAGCCGGTGCTGCACCGGCGGCGGCTGGAACTGAAGGCAAGCTGAAATTCGCGGTGCATGGGGCGTGCTCCCCTGTCCACACCCCACGCGCACCGGCTGGCATACAAATCGGGAGTTGCAAATGATCACACTGGAGCAGGCGCGGACCATCATTCGGCGCGCCATCGAGGTCGGGGCCGAGCACGACATGAAGCCCCTGTCGGTCGTGGTGGTGGATGCGGGCGGCCATGTGAAGGCCTTCGAGCGTGCGGATGACGCGCCTCCGGGCCGGTTCCTGATCGCGCATGGCAAGGCGTATGGGTGCGTGATGCTGGGCATTGCCGGGTCGGCGCAGCGCGACCGGGCCGAAGCGCAGCCTTACTTCGTCAACGCGATGAACGGCCTGTTTGGCGGGCGCTTTGTCCCCGTTCCGGGCGGCGTGCTGGTGCGCGACCGCGAGGGCCGGGTCATCGGCGCGGTGGGCGTGACCGGCGATACCTCGGAAAACGACGCGATGGCGGCGCTGGCGGGCATCGACGCGGCGGGGCTGGCGGGCGAGGCCTGATTTTTGTGCATCCGTGACGGCAGGGGTCTGCATCGCTGCGGCCATCGCCTTGTTGCGCCTGTCATCCTGCCGTTATACTTCTGAAGGAACGCTAAGAAAGCAGGACGGCCCATGACGCGCCCGGTTGTCGGTATCATCGGTAATGTTCACCTGATCAACGACCAGTATCCGGTCCATGCCGGCGGCCAGATGAACTCGCGCGCGGTATCCCGCGTATCCGATTGCACGCCGCTGCTGATCCCTGCCGATCCGTCGCTGCTGTCGGTCGATGAACTGTTGGAGGCCTGCGACGGATTCGTGCTGACCGGCGGGCGGCCCAATGTCCACCCAGAGGAATACGGCGAACCGGCGACCGAGGCGCATGGCGCTTTCGACCGGGCGCGCGATGCGATCGTGCTGCCGCTGGTGCGCGCCTGTGTCGAGCGCGGGCAGCCGTTCCTGGGCATCTGCCGGGGCTTTCAGGAGGTCAACGTGGCGATGGGCGGGACGCTGTATCCCGAGATCCGCGACCTGCCGGGGCGCAGCAATCACCGGATGCCGCCGGACGGCACCATCGAGGAGAAGTTCGCGCTGCGGCACGAGGTGACACTGACCGAGGGCGGACCCTTCGCGCGTCTCTTCGGCGCGGCGCGGGTGATGACCAACACGCTGCACGGGCAGGGGATCAAGGTGCCGGGCCCGCGCGTGGTGGTCGACGGGCTGGCGCCGGACGGCACGCCCGAGGCGATCTATGTCCGCGACGCGGCGGGGTTCACCCTGTCGGTGCAATGGCATCCGGAGTGGAACGCGGCGGACGATCCCGTCTCGCGCCCGCTGTTCCGGGCGTTTGGCGAGGCCTGCCGCGCCTGGTCGGGCGGGCAGCGGGCGATGCCGTTGCAGAAGACGGGCTGAATTCAGGCGGTAAAGTCGGCCACTTCGGCCTCTGCGGCCTGACGCAACTGCTCGGCGGTGGCCGGGAAGACGTGGTGGGGTGTGCCCGCCGCGGCCCAGATCGTGTCGAATTCGGCCAGGCGCGGGTCAAGGAAGGCCCGGATCGGGGTCAGGTGGCCCAGCGGAGCGACACCGCCAATGGCAAAGCCGGTCTGTTCGCGCACCAGCGTGGCGTCGGCCTTACCCAGCGGTTCTCCCGCCACCGCCGCCGCCTTGGAGGGGTCGACCTGGTTGCCCCCGGCGGTCAGGAACAGGATCGCCCGCCCGCTGGTCTCGCCCCGAAAGATGATCGACTTGGCGATCTGGTCCACCGTGCAGCCGATGGCCGCCGCCGCGTCGGCGGCGGTGCGGGCGAGCGCCGTTTCGCGGATCTCTCCGGTGATGCCTGCCGCTTCCAGCGCCGCGGCGACGCGCTTCATGCTCTTGCTCATGGCGCGCAGTCTTGGCCGGGTCGCGCGGCAAGTGCAAGCCATGCCGGATTGACCATCGCGCGCGGCCCGCGCAGTGTCGCGCCATGTCCAGCCGTCTCAGCATCCATCGCCTGCCGCGCCCCTTCCAGCCTGACCTCGGGGAGGAGGCGCTGGCCCTGCTGCCGGGGCTGGACCGCGACCATGCCGACCTGATCCGCGGCACTGCGGGTTCCAGCCCCTATCTGAAGGGGCTGATCGCGACCGAAGCGGACTGGCTACCGGGGGCGCTTTACGATCCCGATGCGGCGCTGGCGGCGGTCATGGCGGGCCTGCCGGAGATTGCCCCGGACCGTCTGAACGGTGCGCTGCGGCGGGCCAAGCGGCGGGTCGCGCTAATCCTGGCGCTGGCCGACCTGGCGGGACACTGGCCGCTGGAGACGGTGACGGGGGCCCTGTCGGATTTCGCCGGGGCGGCGACCCGCGCGGCGCTGAGCGCCGAGATCGCCGCGCTGATCCGGCGCGGCAAGCTGCCGGGGCAAGACGAGGGCGACGTCGGGCAGGCCGCCGGGATGGTGGTGCTGGCGATGGGGAAGATGGGGGCGGGAGAGCTCAACTATTCCTCGGACATCGACCTGATCTGCCTGTTCGACGAAAGCCGCTACGGGGCCGACGACTTCCACGAAGCGCGCGCGTCGATGGTCAAGGCGACCCGCGCTTTCACTGCGACGCTGAGCGAACGCACGGCGGAGGGCTATGTCTTCCGCACCGACCTGCGGCTGCGGCCCGATCCGTCGGTCACGCCGGTCTGCATCTCGATGGGGGCGGCGGAGAGTTACTATGAAAGCCTCGGGCGCACGTGGGAGCGCGCGGCCTACATCAAGGCGCGGCCCTGCGCCGGGGACATCGCCGCGGGTGAGCGGTTCATCGCGACGTTGCGGCCGTTCATCTGGCGACGGCACCTCGACTTCGCGGCGATCCAGGACGCGCACGACATGCGGTTGCGCATCCGCGAAAGCAAGCGGCTGGGCGGGCCGCTGACGGTGATGGGCCACGACATGAAGCTGGGGCGCGGCGGCATCCGCGAGATCGAGTTCTTTACCCAGACGCGCCAGCTGATCGCGGGGGGGCGGGACGAGAGCCTGCGCCTGCGCGGCACGGTCGAAAGCCTCGCCGCGCTGGCGACGAAGGGCTGGGTACCGCCGGAGGTGGCGGAGCGGTTGACGGGGCACTACCGGGCGCACCGCGAGGTCGAGCATCGCATCCAGATGCTGCACGACGCCCAGACCCACAGGTTGCCGACCTCGGAGGAAGAGTTCGAGCGGCTCGCCTGCCTGATGGGCAGCGACATCCGAGGCGTCGGGGCGGATATCGTGCGGCGTTTGAAGGAGGTCCACGACCTGACCGAGGATTTCTTCGCGCCGGACTCGCGGCGGCGCACGGACATTCCGGATGACTTCGACACCTCGGTCTGCAAACGCTGGCCGACCTATGCCGCCCTGCGTTCGCAACGGGCGCGGCAGATCTTCGACCGGCTGCGCCCGGAGTTGCTGGCGCGGCTGGCGCGGACCGGCAGGCCGGACGAGGCGTTGCTGGCGCTGGACGGGTTCCTCAAGGGCCTGCCGGCGGGGGTGCAGCTGTTCGCGCTCTTCGAAGCCAACCCGCAGCTGATCGACCTGCTGGTCGATATCGTCGGCACCTCGCCCGCGCTGGCGCAGCACCTGTCGCGCAACTCGGGCGTGTTCGACGCGGTGATCGCGGGGGACTTCTTCAGCGACTGGCCGGGGCGTGCGGTGCTGGAGGGGGAACTGGCGGCGCGGCTGGCGGGAGAGCGCGATTACGAGGCGCGGCTGGATGCGGCGCGGCGCTGGATGAAGGAGTGGCACTTCCGCGTCGGCGTCCACCTGCTGCGGGGCCTCAGCGACGGGGAAGAGGCGGGGCGGCAGTATGCCGACCTGGCCGACGCGGTAATCGGGGCGCTGCTGCCGGTGGTGTCGCGCGAGTTCTCGGCCAAGCACGGGGATGCGCCGGGGCGCGGGGCGGTGGTGTTGGGAATGGGCTCGCTTGGGGCGCAGCGGCTGAACACGGGCAGCGATCTGGACCTGATCGTGATCTACGACCCTCTGGACGTGGAATATTCCGACGGCAAGCGCCCGCTGGCGGCGCGCGCCTATTACGCGCGGCTGACCCAGGCGCTGATCACCGCGCTGACCGCGCCGATGGCCGAGGGGCGGCTTTACGAGGTCGACATGCGCCTGCGGCCCTCGGGCACGCAGGGGCCGGTGGCGACGAGCTGGGCAAGCTTCCGCGACTATCAGCAGACCAGTGCCTGGGTGTGGGAGCACCTGGCGCTGACGCGGGCACGGGTGATCGCGGGGAGCGAGGCGCTGGCGCGGGATGTCGAGGCGTTCCGGCGGGAGGTGATCGGGGGCCCGCGCGAACGCGACCAGGTGCTGGGCGAGGTGCGCGAGATGCGTGGGCGGCTAGCGGAGGCAAAGGTGCCGAGCGGCATCTGGGACATCAAGACCGGGGCAGGGCGGCTGCTGGACGTGGAACTGGTGGCCCAGGCCGGGGCGCTGCTGGCGGGGCAGGCGGCGCGCGACGTGGCGGCGGGGCTGGCGGGCGGAGTGGCCTGCGGCTGGCTGTCGCCTGGCGACGGGGCGGCGCTGGGAGAGCATTACCGCCTGCTCTGGCAGGTGCAGACCGCGCTACGGCTCTTGTCGGGGGAAGCGCCGCAGGAGGAGGCGATCGGCGAGGCGGGGCAGGATTTCCTCTGCCGCAGCGCGGGGTTCGAGACCATCGGGGCCTTGCGGGATGCCTTGACGGAAGGCTATGCCGATACCGCCGCACGGATCGACGCGGCGATAGGGGGGGCGTGATGAGCGACGGGGCCGATCCCAAGAACCTGGTGCGCGAAGCCTATCGCATCGAGGGCATCACCGAGCCGGAGTGCCGCAGCATCTTCCTCGACTGGGCGCTGAGCCTGGCCCCGGGCGCGGACGTGCGCGCGGCGCTGGGTGTGTTGCTGGAGCGTCACGGGCAGGCGTCGGATCATCCGATGACGGCGGTGTTGCGGTCCGGGCTGGAACAGGCGGCGGCCCCGCGTCGGCGCGGCGGCTGGCGCGGCCGACCGCGGGGGGCGGCGTAGCGCGGTCCGGGGGGCGGCGGGGTAAACCCCGCCCTACGACCGATTTGAAGTCGGCGTAGGGCGGGGCTGGCCCCGTCGGCCCGACGGACGAAGGACGCCCTTCCGCTTGGATGCGCGACGCGATAGGACGACGCCATGAGCGCCCCTTCCGACCTGTTCGACCGCCCGCGTGTGCGGATGAAGCCCAAGAGCGATGCCCGCGCGATCCGGCGTGGGTTTCCTTGGGTCTATTCCAACGACCTTGTGACCGACCGGCGCACCAGGGCGCTGATGCCCGGGGCGCTGGCGGTGCTGGAGGACGAGAACCGCACCCCGCTGGGGTTGGTGGCGGTCAATCCGGAGTCGAAGATCATCGCGCGGATGCTCGACACCGACCCCGATGCCGCGATCACCCGCGACTGGTTCGCGGAACGTCTGGCGCGGGCGCTGGAGATGCGTCAGCGGCTGTTCGCCGCCCCCTTCTACCGGCTGGTCCATGCCGAGGCCGACGGGCTGCCGGGCGTGGTGATCGACCAGTTCGGCGATACGCTTGTGGTGCAGCCGAACGCGGCCTGGGCCGAGGCGCATCTGGCGGACCTCGCTGCGGCCCTGGCTCAGGTGACGGGGGCGGGCACCATCCTGAAGAACGCGGGCGGTCGGACGCGGGCGCTGGAGGGGCTGGACGATGTGTCGGGCGTTCTGCTGGGCGCGGCGCCGGACACGCCCCTACCGGTGGCGATGAACGGCGCGACCTACATGGCCGACCTGACCGGCGGGCAGAAGACCGGGCTCTACTTCGACCAGCGCGAGAACCATGCCTTTGCCGCGCGGCTGGCGAAGGGGGCGCGGGTGCTGGATGTGTTCAGCCATGTCGGCGGCTTTGCGCTGGCGGCGCTTGCAGGCGGCGCGTCCAGCGCGCTGGCGGTCGATGGCTCCGCCCCGGCTCTGGCGCTGGCGGAGGCCGGGGCGCAGGCCAGCGGGGTCGCCGAGCGGTTCGCCACGCGGCAGGGCGACGCCTTCGAGGTGCTGGCGGCCTTGCAGGGCGAGAGGGCGCAATTCGATGTGGTGATCTGCGACCCGCCCGCCTTCGCGCCGTCGAAACAGGCGCTGGATGCGGGCTTGCGCGCCTACGAGCGGATCGCCCGGCTGGCCGCGCCTCTGGTCGCGCCGGGGGGGTACCTTGGCCTCTGCTCCTGTTCGCACGCCGCCGACCTGGCGCGGTTCCGCGAGGCCTGCGTGCGGGGCATCGGGCGGGCCGGGCGTCAGGGTCAGCTGATCCACACCGGCTTTGCCGGGGCCGATCATCCGCAGCTGCCGCAGCTGGCCGAGAGCGGTTATCTCAAGGCCGTGTTCTTCCGGCTGTGAAGGTCTTGCTTGACACCTGCGTGCTCTATCCGACGGTGATGCGCGAGGTGCTGCTGGGCGCGGCGCGGATCGGGTTTTACACGCCGATCTGGTCGGCGCGCATCCTCGAGGAATGGGCGCGGGCGGCGCGCAAGCTGGGACCGGCGGGCGAGGCGCAGGCGCGGGCCGAGATCGCGGTGGTGCGCGCCCAGTGGCCGGAGGCCGAGGTGCCTCCGGCGCCGGGGGTGGAGGCGCGGCTCTGGCTGCCCGATCCGGCGGATGTGCATGTGCTGGCCGCTGCCATTGCGGGCCATGCCGATGTGCTGGTGACGCTGAACGCGGTGGACTTCCCCCGCAACGTGCTGGCGGAAGAGGGCCTGTCGCGCGCCGATCCGGATGCCTTCCTGCACGGGTTCTGGCAGGCTGATCCGGAGGGGATGCGCGGCGTGGCGCAGGCGGTGCTGGACGAGGCGCGCCGCCTGTCGGGCGAGCCGTGGGAGATGCGGGCGCTGCTGAAGAAGGCCCGCCTGCCGCGGCTGGGCAAGGCGCTGGGTTAGGTTTCCAGCGCGCCCCAACGGCGCTCCAGCGCCTCGAGCGCGGCGATGCGCTCGTCCACCTTCGGGTGGCTCATCAGCCAGGCGGGGGCCATGCCGGAATTGCTCTGCGTCAGCTCTTCCAGCTTGCGGAACAGCGATTTCTGCGGGCCGACGCCGATGCCCGCCTTGGTCAGCAGGGCGGCGGCGTATTCGTCGGCCTCGTATTCGTCCTGACGGCTGAGGCGCGCGGCCAATAGCTGGGTCAGCATGTTGGCGATCCAGACGCCGATGACGGGGACGAAGCGGCCCAGCACCATCATCAGCACGGTGCGCAGGGCGTTCTGGCCCGAGAAGTCGATCATTCGCCGCTTGGCGTGGCCGAGTGCGACATGGCCGAGTTCGTGGGCGATGACGCTGGACATTTCCTCGCCCGAGACCTCGCCGCTGAGAAACTTCTTGTAGAACCCGCGCGTGATGAAAATGCGCCCGTCGGGCGCGGCGAGGCCGTTGACCGGGGCAATTTCGTAGATGAACACCTTGATGCGGGGCAGGTCGAGGCTTGCCGCCAGCCGGTCGCAAAGCGCCTTCAGCCGCGGGTCGGCAAGTTCGGTGGACTTGGCGTCCAGCTCCTTGTGGGTGCGCCAGACGGAAATGCGATACCATACATAGGCGTAGAGGACGGCCAGCAGGATCGGGGCGACGCGCAACATGGGTCAGATATGGCCCGCCCGCGCGCCGTGGGCAAGGGGTCAGCCCCAGGCGACCGGCACCGACACAGGCCCGCGGAAGGCCCAGCCTGTGAAGCGGACGTCGCCGGTCAGGCGCAGGTCCGGCAGGCGGTCGAACAGCATCGGCAGGGCCACGTCAGCGATCATGCAGCGCGAGGCGGCGGCCCCGGCGCAGAAATGCGGGCCTGCGCCAAAGCTGATGGCCGGCTGCGTGTCGCGGGTGATGTCGAAACGATCGGGGTCGTCGAAATGCGCCTCGTCCCGGCAGGCCGAGGCGAACATCAGGAAGACGCGGTCGTCGGGCTCGAAGGTCACGCCCTGCACCGTGTCGCGTTGCGCCACCCGGCGCGGCGACATGCCGATGGGCGA
>JAGRMS010000134.1:528-17306 GCA_020441135.1 Pseudooceanicola sp. | reverse complement strand
ACCTGGATCTTCTTCCCCTGGGACATGGCCCTGCAATACGTCGAGCCTTATCGCGGTCGGGATTAGGTTTCGGCGCGGCGGGGCAAGCCCCGCCCTACGCGTGAGGCGACACCGCGCGTCGTCGGGCCGCGGCCCGGCGATGCGCGGCGGCGCTGCGCGCCGCTGTTTCGCGCGGGTGTCAGGGCGACGTCACGCCTCCGCCTCCCAGCGCCGCTGCATCTCTTCCGGGGCCACGGTCTCGGTCGGCTGCGCGATAAACCAGCGGTGGCCGAAGGGGTCCAGCACCTGTGCCGTCCGCTCGCCGAAACTCTGGTCGGCGGGCTTGCGCAGCACCACCGCGCCCGCCCTTTCCGCCGCTTCCACCACGCCATCGCAATCCGTCACCGACAAATGCAAGGAGACCGGGCTGCCACCTATGGTATCCGGAGAAAGCGCCCCGAAATCAGGGTATTCGTCGGCGATGTAAATCTCCGACCCGCCGATCTTCAGCTCGGCATGGCCGATCCGCCCGTCGCCGGGATCGGTCAGGCGGAACAGCTCCTCCGCCCCGAAAACCTGCTTGTAGAAATCGATGGCGGTCTCGGCCCCCTTGATGACCAGATAGGGCGTGACGCGGGTGGCGGGCATGGCAGGGCTCCTTGCACTACGGATTTATTTACGTTACGGTCCGTATTG
Source organism: Pseudooceanicola sp. (assembly GCA_020441135.1). Classification (GTDB taxonomy): domain Bacteria; phylum Pseudomonadota; class Alphaproteobacteria; order Rhodobacterales; family Rhodobacteraceae; genus Seohaeicola_A. The sequence goes on along the minus strand of JAGRMS010000134.1, from coordinate 16,631 downwards.
AAATGAGTCAAGCACCTCCCCGACGCGGCCGCCCGCCCTCACCCGAAACCCGCGCCCGCGCCCTTGCGGCGGCGCGCGAGATCTTGCTGCGCGACGGCTTCGGGCGGCTGACCATCGAGGCCGTCGCCGCCGCCAGCGGTGCCGGGAAACCGACGCTCTACCGCCACTGGGCCAATGCGCAGGAACTGGCGATGGAGGCGCTGATCGTCGAGGCCCCCGACCCCGCAGCCGGTCGCGGCGACCCGCGCACCGAACTGGCCGCGCAACTGTCGCGCCTGATCCGCGCCTTCGCCACCACGCGGGGGCGGCAGATCACGCTCGCGCTTGCCTCCGCCGATCCCGACAGCGAGTTCACCCGCGCCTTCCGCAACCGCGTGATCCTCGCCAGCCGCGAGGCAGGCCGCGCCCTGATCCTTCGCGCCATCCAGAACGGTGCGCAGGCTCCGGACGACATCGAGACCCTGCTCGACATGATCTACGGCCCGCTGTTCTTCCGCCTGCTCGCCGGGCACCAGCCCCTTGAGCCCGGGCTGGCCCAGTCGCTCACCAACCTCGCCTTCGCCACCCTGCGCCCCTGACTTGCGCCCGCGCCTCTCCCGCGCCACTCTGCGCCGCAAAAGGAGAAAACCCATGCACATCGGCCTGATCGGCGGAATCGGCGTGGCCGCCACGGTGGTCTACTACCAGCGCCTGGCAACCGAGATGACCCGGCGCGGCAAGCCGCTGGCGCTCACCATCGTCCACGCCGACGTGCAGGAGCTGATCCGCAACAACCTCGCCGACCGCCGCACGGAACAGGCGCAGGTCTACGCGGCCCTGATCGACCGGCTGAAGGGTGCCGGCTGCGACTGTGCCGCGATCACCTCGCTCGGCGGGCACTTCTGCTTTGACGAGACGGTGCCGCTGTCATCCCTGCCGCTGGTCTCGGCCGTGACCCCGCTCGACGACCACTTCGCCGCGCAGGGCTACGAGAACGTCGGGTTGCTCGGCACCCGCGTCGTCATGCGCACGAAGCTCTATGGCCAGCTGCAACGCACAAAGGCGCTCGCACTGGAGGAGGAAATCGAGACAATCGGCCAGTCCTACCAGGACATGGCCGTCGCCGGGCACTGCACGGAAGACCAGCGCGCCCTCTTCCTCGACGCCGGCGCGCGCCTGATGCAACAGGGCGCGCAGGCCATCGTTCTTGCCGGGACCGACCTGAACCTGGTCTTCGACGGCCAGGCGCCCGGCTATCCCGTGATTGATGCACTCGACGTGCATGTCGCGCTGCTGGCGGATCTGGCCAGCGGCGCGCGCACGCTGTAACTCAGGCGGCTTCCGCCCGCTCCGCCGCCCGGGCGCCCTTCAGCAGGTCCGCCCACCAGTAGAGTTCATCAATCAGCGCCTTGGCCGAGGGCGCCAGCACAGTATCGATATCCGCGATCTTGCCGTCCTTCACGCCGCCCATCGGATGCACCTTCATCAGCTCGCCGCCGCCAATATGCACCGCCGAGGCGACGTTCACCATCCGCAGCTCCACCGCGATGGTCCGCAGATGCTCCACCGCCCGCGCCGCGCCGACGCCGCCATAGCCGACCACGGCGGCGGGCTTCTTGCCCCATTCGACAAAGGCCTGGTCCAGCGCGTTCTTCAGCGCGCCCGAGATCGAGTGGTTGTACTCCGCGACAACAAAGACATAGCCGTCGTATTTCGCCAGATCCTGCTGCCACTTGACCGCCTTCGGATCCTTCGACGGCATCCACTTGTTCGACGCCATCTCGTCGAAGAACGGCAGGTCGTATTCCGCAAGATCGAGCACGTCGACGCTCATCCGGCCATCGGCTGCGATCTTGTCCTTGATCCACTCCGCCGGCTTCTCGCCGAAACGGGTGGGACGCGTGGTGCCGATGATCACGGCGATACGGGGGGTGGTCATGTCTGTCTCCTCGAAGGGGATGGTTTCCGTTGGTGACCTAGGATAAAGTGGTGCCTGAGCGAACCTCAAGGAGGCACCTTTTTGAAACCCGCCCAAATCCCCCTGCCTGCGCACACAGCCCCTGTGCAGCCCGGCACAACCCAGCGCCCGGATTTCGGGCACGCCAACTGCACCGTCGTGTCGGACATGCTCTCGCGCATCGGCGACAAGTGGTCGGTGCTGGTGGTCAGCTACCTCGGTCCCGGCCCGATGCGCTTCAACGAGATGAAGAAGACCATCGGCGGCATCAGCCAGAAGATGCTGACCGCCACCCTGCGCAACCTCGAACGCGACGGATTCGTCACCCGCACGGTGATCCCGACCCGCCCCGTCTCGGTGGAATACGAGCTGACGCAACTGGGCCACTGCCTGCTCGTCCCGGTGCAGGCGCTGGCGGAATGGACCGTCGCCAACATCGCCCGCATCGACGCGGCGCGCGTGGCCTACGACCTGCGAAACAAGGGCTAGGGCGCACTGGCCAATCCCCGCGAATGCGCCTAACGTGCCGCTTCGAACGTCAACGCCGGAAAGACCATGGCCGCCCATTCAGACAATCCCGCCGATCCCTTCAAGAAGGCGCTGGCCGAGGCCACCAAGGTCATGGCCGACGACCCCGAGCTGACCGTCACCTATTCGGTCGATCCCTCGGGCCTCTCGGGCGAGACCATGCGCCTGCCCCAGGTCAGCCGGCGGATGACACGGGACGAGGTGCTGCTGGCCCGCGGCACGGCGGATTCGCTGGCGATGCACCGCAAGTATCACGACGACGCCACCCACGCGCGCTACGCCCCGCCGGGCGATATGGCCCGCGACCTCTACGAGGCGATGGAGGTGGCGCGGTGCGAGGCGATGGGCGCCCGCGACATGCCGGGCACGGCGGGCAACATCGACGCCAAGATCGGCAACGACGCCCTGCGCAAGGGCTATGACCAGATCACCAAGACCTCCGAGGCGCCGCTGGCCACCGCCGCCGGCTATCTGGTCCGCCATCTCGCCACGGGCCGCACCCTGCCCCGCGGCGCGCAGAACGTGATGGACCTCTGGCGCGGCTTCATCGAGGCCGAGGCCGGCAAGACCCTCGGCGACGTGAACGAACTGCTGCACGACCAGGCAGCCTTCTCGCGGCTGGCGCGGCAGGTCATCAAGGATCTGGGCTACGGCGACCAGCTGGGCGAAGACCCCGACGCCGACGACAACCAGGACGACCAGGCCGAGGACAGCCCGCAGGACGACCAGGATCCCGACAGCACCGGGCAGGACAGCGACGACGACCAGGACGCCGACGCCGACCCCGAGCGCAGCCAGGACGACACCACCGACCAGGCCGAGGCGCAGGTCAGCCTCGACGACCTAGCCGAGCAGGACATGGGCGAAGACGCCGAGATGCCCGAGGGCGAGGCCCCGCTGGAGCCGTCGGCACCGCCGCCCCATTCCGACGCCGACCCGCTCTACAAGGTGTTCCGCACCGAGTTCGACGAGGAAATCGCGGCGGAAGAACTGGCCGACCCCGCCGAGCTGGAGCGCCTGCGCGCCTACCTCGACCAGCAGCTCGAACCGCTGAAGGGCGCGGTCTCGCGCCTCGCCAACAAGCTGCAACGGCGCCTTCAGGCGCAACAGAACCGCAGCTGGGAGTTCGACCGCGAGGAAGGCATCCTCGATGCCGGGCGCCTCGCCCGCGTGGTCGCCAACCCGACGACGCCGCTGTCCTTCAAGGTCGAGAAGGACATGGAGTTCCGCGACACCATGGTGACGCTGCTCCTCGACAACTCCGGCTCGATGCGCGGGCGGCCGATCTCCATCGCCGCGATCTGCGCCGACGTGCTGGCCCGCACGCTGGAACGCTGCAACGTCAAGGTCGAGATTCTGGGCTTCACCACCCGCGCCTGGAAAGGCGGCCAAAGCCGCGAGGCCTGGCTGAACGACGGCCGCCCGCAGCAGCCGGGCCGCTTGAACGACCTGCGCCACATCGTCTACAAATCCGCCGACGCCCCCTGGCGGCGCGCCCGGCCCAACCTCGGGCTGATGATGAAGGAAGGGCTGCTGAAGGAAAACATCGACGGCGAGGCGCTCGAATGGGCCCACCGCCGGATGCTCGCCCGCCGCGAACAGCGCAAGATCCTCATGGTCATCTCCGACGGCGCGCCGGTGGACGATTCGACCCTGTCGGTCAACCCGGCCAACTATCTCGAGAAACACCTCCGCGACGTGATCGCGATGGTGCAGAAGCGCAAGATCGTCGAACTGCTCGCCATCGGCATCGGCCACGACGTGACCCGCTACTACGACCGCGCGGTGACGATCACCGACGTCGAACAACTGGCGGGCGCGATGACCGAACAACTCGCCGCGCTGTTCGACAACGATCCCCGCGCGCGGGCACGCGTCATGGGAATGCGAAAGGCGGGCTGACGCCCGCCACGCGCTCCGCGCGGGAGTTTTTGAGACAGAAAGAAACAGGACGCGGCGCTCCTGATTTCTTCTCTTTGACAAATACCTCCGGGGGGAGTCGCCCGGCACGGGCGACGGGGGGCAGCGCCCCCCTCTTGCCTCACCCCACGCACTCACGCCGACGGAGAAACGCACCGCCTCCGCACCCGTAGGGCGGGGCTCGCCCCGCCGCCTCTCCGCGTCCGTAGGGCGGGGCATGCCCCGCCTCTCCGGTCATCGCCCTGGAAGCTCCCCAAGTGGTCACTCTCCGAAAACTAAACAAAATCAATATCCTAACCCCCCGTCCTAGCTAGGACACTTTCGAATCCCCATTTTTGCCCCCAATCTCCACCCTTGAATCCCCCTCCCGAAGCGGGTTCTCTCGCCCTCAATTCCCCATTGAGGCGCCCCCATGTTCCAGACCTTCGACGTCACCGCCCGCCCCGAACAGGGCCCGCCCCGCCTCGCCGCCCTGCGCGCCGAGATGGCGGCCGAGGGCGTCGACGGCTTCCTCGTCCCCCGCGCCGACGCCCACCAGGGCGAATACGTCGCCGACTGCGACGCCCGCCTCGCCTGGCTGACCGGCTTCACCGGCTCCGCCGGCTTCGCCGCCATCCTGGCCGACATCGCCGGCGTCTTCGTCGACGGCCGCTACCGCACGCAAGTGAAAGCCCAGGTCGCGCCCGACTTCACCCCGGTGAACTGGCCCGAAACCCAACTGACCGCCTGGCTTTCCGACCACCTCCCCGACGGCGGCCGCATCGCCTTCGACCCCTGGCTGCACACCGTCGCCGAGGTCGGGAAATGGGCCGCGCTCGAGTCCCGTGGCATCCGCATGGTCCGCTGCGACAACCTGGTCGACCGCATCTGGCCCGACCGCCCCGCCCGCCCGATGAACGCGGTCAAGGTGCATCCCCTGGAGTTCGCGGGCGAAGCGGCAGCCGACAAATGCGCCCGCCTCGCCGAGACGCTTCGCAAGGCCGGACAGGACGCCGCCATCCTCACCCTGCCCGATTCGATCATGTGGCTGCTGAACATCCGCGGTTCCGACATCGCCCGCAACCCGCTGGCGCAGGGCTTCGCCATCCTGCGCGCCGACGCCACCGTCGACCTCTACATGGAACCCGCCAAGCTGACCGAGGTGCGCAACCACCTCGGTCCCGCTGTGCGAATCCACCCGCCTGGCACCCTGCTCGCCGATCTCACAGCCTTCACCGGCACCGCCCGGATCGACCCCACGAGCGCCCCGCAGGCCATCGCCGACGCCCTCGGCCCCCGCGCCGTGCATGGCGACGACCCCTGTGCCCTGCCCAAGGCCCGCAAGAACGCCGCCGAGATAGCCGGCAGCGCTGAAGCCCACCTGCGCGACGGCGCCGCGATGGTCGAGTTTCTCGCCTGGCTCGACGCCCAGTCCCCCGGCACGGTGCGCGAAACCGAGGTGGTGACGAGACTCGAAACCGCCCGCCGCCGCGACAATGCCCTGCAGGAAATCAGCTTCGACACCATCGCCGGCACCGGCCCGAACGGCGCCGTGATCCACTACCGCGTGACCGAGGACACCGACCGCCTGCTGGAACCGGGCCAGCTGCTGGTGCTCGACTCGGGCGGCCAGTATCTCGACGGCACCACCGACATCACCCGCACGATTGCCATCGGCCCGCCGGGTGACGAGGAACGCGCCGCCTTCACCCGCGTCCTGCAAGGCATGATCGCCATCTCGCGCCTGCGCTGGCCGAAAGGGCTGGCGGGCCGCGACCTCGAGGCGATCGGACGGATGCCGCTCTGGCTTGCCGGACAGGATTTCAACCACGGCCTCGGCCACGGCGTCGGCGCCTACCTCAGCGTCCACGAAGGGCCGCAGCGCCTCTCGCGCCTCAGCCACGTCCCGCTGGAACCCGGCATGATCCTGTCGAACGAACCCGGCTACTACCGCGAGGGCGCCTTCGGCATCCGGATCGAGAACCTGCTGGTGGTGCAGGAGGCCGCGCCGCTGCCGGGCGGCGACCCCGAACGCACTTTCCTCGACTGGCGCACGCTGACCTTCGTTCCCATCGACCGACGCCTGATCGACACCCCCCTGCTGTCGCAAGGCGAGGTTGACTGGCTGAACGCCTACCACGCCGAGGTGCGCGACAGGATCGGACCCCGTGTCGGCGACAGTGCAAGAACATGGTTGGACGCGGCGACGGTGCCGCTGTAGGCTGTCGCGAGGGCCAGCAAGGGGGTTGGGATGGCGGAGCGGATCACGATCAGGAAGGCGCCGGGAACATGGACCGTGCGCTCGGGCGGCGCGGTGCTGGCCGAAAGCGCCAACGCGCTCGAGTTGGACGAGCAGGGCTACGCTCCGGTGATCTACTTCCCGCGCGGCGACATCGCCATGGCCTTCCTCGACAAGACGGCCAAGACCAGCCATTGCCCGCACAAGGGCGATGCCAGCTATTACTCCATCGTCAACAGTTCCGGCACGCTCGACAACGCGGCCTGGAGCTACGAGGCCCCCTTCGACACGGTGGCCGAAATCAAGGGACACCTGGCTTTCTACACCGGCGACCAGGTGACGGTGGAACGCATCTGACGCCAGCGTTGCCCGATGCGGGCGGGTCGGCCATAGTGGAGGCATCCGGAAGCTGACACCGGGGCGCGACCATGCTGTCCGACCTGCTCACGCTGCGCAAGGAACTCGCGGACGCCGCTTCGGCGTCCGAGCGGCGGGTGCGCGACGCCGCCTTCCGCACAGCGGTCGAAACCGAATTGCGCGCGCTTTTCGACGACCCGGCCTACCCGGCCCGCCGCCGCAGCTTCGGCGTGATCCGCAAGCGGCTGGGGGTGTTCGAGGCCGACGACCCCGCGCTGAAGGGCATCCTCTTCGCCATGGGCGCCCGCGTCCATCGTGGCGAGGGCGAGGCCGCGCTCTGGGAACTGCCTGCCGATACGACCCCGTCCCCGCCGCCCCGGCGCTGGTCCGCATATCGCATCGCGTCGGCGCTGCTGGTTGCGGCCCTGGCCCTCGTCGCCGTCAACCTACTGGTTGAGACGTTGACCGGCCTGTCCGGCCTCGCCCTGCTGGCGCGGCTGTTCGGCGGCACCCATGCGTCCTGCCTCGACAAGGCCGACGGAACCTTCGTGGAGATCCTCGAATGCCACAAGCTTTACGACCTCTTGCAGCGCTCCTGATCCTGCTTGGCGCGCCTGCCGCAGCGCAGGATTGCACCGCCCTCGACCCGGCCAGGCCGAAGGACGCCTTCCGCGCCTTCGACTGCGTGTCGCAACTGGACGCCGACCTGGCCAAGGCCCTCGACCGCATCGCGGCGCTGGAGGCAAGGCTCGAAGCCATGACCCGCCAGACCGATCCCGCAACGCTCCTCGGGCCGGTGAACGAGCGCCTCGACGCCATGACCATCAAGCTCACGAAGGCTGGCATCGTTCCCGCCACGGGTCCGAACTCGGAAACCCGTGCCGTGATCGCCTATACCTCGCAGAAAGGCGAGAAGACCTGCCCTGACGGCTGGATCCCGTTCGAGCCGGCCAAGGACCGCTTCATTCTGGGTGCTGGCGGTGCCTATCCGGTGGTCGGCAGCACCGGCGGCGCTGCCGAAGTGACCCTGACCGAAGCCCAGATGCCCCGCCATGCCCATACGACCGGCATCAGTCGCGGCGAAGGCGGTGGTAGCGGCTACCCCTACTCCCGCCCTGCGAATGGCAGCGGCGATCCGACAGGCCCTGCGGGAGGCCTGCCCGACGGTTCCACCCAGCCGCAAACGAACATGCCCCCCTGGATCGCGCTCTCCTACTGCATCCGGAACTGACGGGACGGCGGGCGGGGCGAGGTCCGGGCGCAGGCCCGGAACGAGCGCCGTCAGTCGTCCAGCGACCCGTGTACCGCGAATTGGGCCATGTCCGCCGCCTCGGCGGCGATCACGCGATAGCTTTCGCGCACCCCGTCCGCTCCCAATTCGCGCGTCACCGTCAGCAGCGTGTTCGGCTCGTGCCCGTCGCACAGTTCGGCCATATGCCCGATCTCTTCCCTCGCCACCGCAAGCGCCGCCTCGACCGATGGCGCGCCGTAGACCGCCACGAAGTGCTCGGCCAGCCCGCGCTCCAGCGCCGCCCGTTCCGCCGCCTCGATCCGCGTCACCGCCACGAAGGTGACGCGCCCGAAGGTCTCCAGCCCCAGCCAGCCGTTGGCAAACGCCTGCCGCGCCTTGCCCGCGAGGTCGCCGTCGGTGAAATTCGAGAACTCGAACCCGCCCGAAATGCACCACTCTCCCGTCCGCGCCGGAGAGTGGAACACGTTCATGTCGCTTTCGTCGAAATGGATCGCCCGCGCCAGGTTCATCGCCCCTCCCTCACCAGCGCCGTCAGCGGCACCAGCCTCGTCTCGTCCCCGGTCTTCACCAGCTTGCCGAATCGCTCGTCCGTCCCGATGAAGACGCCTTCGCCTTCCACCTGGTTCAACCCCCAGACCAGCCCCGACCACTCTGCGTGCAAGGCCCGGTTGCCCTCGTCGCTCCAGCGGTTCAGCCAGACCAGCATGTGCCGCGCGAAGGCTTCCAGCAGCACGACCGGCTCCACCTCGGCGCAGCCCTCGTCATAGAGCGAGGTCAGCCCCGGCGTGTCCCCCGGTGCCTCCGCCAGTTGCATCAGCGACAGGTCAAGACCCACCACCAGCCAGCCGGGAACATCCTGCGGATCCAGCGTATTGGAGGCCACAGTCAATCCGCCGCACAGCCCGCCGTTGACCCGGATGCCGCCGTCCCAGTCCAGATGCACCGCCACCTCGGGCGGCGCCAGCGCCCCCAGCGCGTTCTGGAAACCGACCCCGCAGACCACCAGTGCCGCCGCCGCCTCGGCGAGCGGCACCTCTGGCGCAAACACCACCGCAGCGCGCAGCCGGTCGGCCAGCAGCGCGTAGACCACCGTGCCTCCGTGGCACTCCGCCTCTGCCATCTCGCAGGCCAGCGCGAAGGGCTCGCGCCCTTCCGCGTCCACCCCGGTCAGCAGCGGCGGGAACTGCGGCGCGGTCATGCCAGCCCTTGGGCCACCAGCGCCTGCGCCACCTTGCGGAAGCCCGCCGCCTGCGCGCTGTCGGGGGCCGAGGCGACGATCGGCGCGCCGCTATCCGCCGCGACGCGGATGTCGAGGTGCAGCGGAATCTCCGCCAACAGCGGCACCCCCAGCTTGGCCGCCTCCTTCGCCACCCCGCCGTGGCCGAACACATGCTCCTCGTGCCCGCAGTTCGAACAGATATGCGTGCTCATGTTCTCGATCATGCCGAGGATCGGTGTTTTCATCTGGCGGAACATGTCGATCGCCTTGCGCGCGTCCAGCAGCGCCACGTCCTGCGGCGTCGAGACGATGATCGCCCCTTCCACCTGGAACTTCTGGGTCAGAGTCAGCTGCACGTCGCCCGTGCCCGGCGGCAGGTCGATCACCAGCACGTCCAGCGCGCCCCATTGCACCTGGTTCATCATCTGCTGCAATGCGCCCATCAGCATCGGACCGCGCCAGACCACCGCCTGGTCCTCGTTGGTCATCAGCCCCAGCGACATCATGGTGACGCCGTGGTTGCGCAACGGCAGGATGGTCTTGCCATCGGGGCTTGCCGGGCGCCCCGACACCCCCAGCATCCGAGGCTGCGACGGCCCGTAGACGTCGGCATCCAGCAACCCGACGCGCCGCCCTTCCGCCGCCAGCGCGACGGCGAGGTTGGCCGAGACGGTCGACTTGCCCACCCCGCCCTTGCCGCTCGCCACCGCGAGGATGCGGTCGACACCCGGCACCGGCTGCGGCCCCTGCGGCGCGGCGGGTTTCTTCGCCGCTTTCAGGTCCGGTGGCGCCTTGGCCGAATGTGCGGTCATCATGGCCGAGACCTTTTCGGCCCCGAGCGCCTTGACCCGGGCCTCTGCCTCGGCCCGCACCGGTTCCATCGCTTTCGCCTTGGCCGGGTCGATTTCCAGCACGAAGCGCACCGCGCCGTCCTCGACCGTCAGTGCCCGCACGATCCCGGCCGACACGATGTCCGTCCCGCTGACCGGATCCTTAAGCTGCTTCAGTTCCGCCAGAACCGCGTCGCGCGTGACCACTATTCGGCCCCCTTGATGGTGCCCGTGACGGTGTGATGCACGTCCAGCCCGTCGACGGTCAACGTTACTTTCGCTTCGTAAGTCCCTGACGCCGCGCCTTTCTTTCGCAAGCCTTCCTCGATGGCCTGCTGGCTGGTCACGCCAACCTGCTTCAGGAACTTGCGCATCGACATGTTGAAATCGTCGCTCATCGGATAGCCTCCTGTTCTTGACCGGATCGTTGACGCGGCGCGCGATCGCGCCCTAGTCTCGATCCATGCGGATGTTGCTGTTGTGCCTGAGCCTGCTGGCGAGTGCCAGCCCCCTCGCCGCGCAGGAGGCGCTGGGCCTTGCCGCGCCGCCCGCCCTGGCTGACACCGGGCTGCTGCAATACCTGCTGCCGCGCTTCTCGCTCAAGACCGGCGTGCGCGTCGTGCCCGACCCCGGCGGAACGATGGAACTGGCCGACGCAGCCCCCGGTACGCCGGTCTTTGCGGGGGCGGGCGTCACCTGGCACCTGCGTCCCGGCGACGACCCGCGCGCCGTGCGCTTTCTCGAATGGCTGACCTCGGACATCGGACGCCGCACGATCGACAGCTTTCCGGGGCCTGCGACCTTCACCACCGACCTCACCCCGCCCGAGGAAGACACCGCGCCCGAAATCACCGGCGATGCCGCCCTTGGCGCCGACCTGTCGCGCACCCACTGCGCGCGCTGCCATGTGATCGGCGAGGCCGACCGCAACAAGGGCATCGGTTCCACCCCCTCCTTCGCGGTCCTGCGCGCGCTCAACGACTGGGACGAGCGGTTCATGACCTTCTACGTCCGCGCGCCGCATCCCGCCTTCACCCAGATCCAAGGCATCACCGCGCCCTTCGACATCACCCGGCCCTCGCCCATCGCGCCGCTGCTGATGCAGCCTGAGGACATCGACGCCATCCTCGCCTTCGTCGCCGCCATGAACGCGGCCAACCTCGGCGCGCCGCTGCAACTTCAGTGATCCCGACGCTTGGACAGGTAGTCGTCCGTGGTGCGCGGCGCGGGCCGGTCCGGTCCCTTGAAGGGGTTGTTTTCGCTGTGATACTGCGCCTGGATGCGGCAGTTGTCGCACATCTGGATCATCCGCGCCGCCGGGCCGGTCGCGAACATCGCGTGCTTGCCCGCGAGCTTCTCCATGATCTTCTCGACCGTCGATTTCACCCCGAACAGCGCGCCGCATTCGACGCAGGCGAACGGCTCTTCCTCGTGCAGCACCCGCTGGCGCAGCGCCTCGTCCGACAGGTCCAGCCTTGGCTCCAGCGTGATCGCCCGCTCGGGGCAGATCGTCGCGCAGATGCCGCATTGCAGGCAGGCGTCCTCCTGGAACCGCAACTGCGGCATATCCGGGTTGTCGAGCAGCGCGCCCGAGGGACAGAGCGAGACACAGGACAGGCAGAGCGAGCAGGCCCCGGTATCCACCAGCACCGCCCCATAGGGCGCGCCCTGTGGCAGGCGGATGGTCTCACTCCCGGCCAACGCTTTCGCCGCCACGCGCGCCACCTGGCGGCGATTGCCGAGCATCAAGCCCGGTCTGGACGAAGTCGCTGTCTTGTCAGCTCCATAGAGCGCGTCGCTCATCTGGTCCGGGTCGTCGACATCCAGCAGCCCGACACGGCCCGCACCGGCAATCGCTTCTGCCAACGCCACCTCGCGGTCCAGCGCATCGCGCTCGGTCGTCGGCGCCAGCAGCACCGTGACCGAGGCGAACCCCAGCGCCAGCGCCGCCAGCATCTCGGCATGGCCAAAGCCCGATACGACGCGCAATTCCAGCGGGATCACGTCCGCGGGCAGTCCGCGCCCGAAGCGCGCCGCCAGCCGGATCATCTCGCCCCCATGCGCGCAATGCACCAGCAGGCGCGGCGCTAGGCCTCCGGCGCGTGAGAACGTCTCCGCCAGAACCTGCATCCGCTTGATAATCTCGCCCAGGCTCGGGTCTTCCGCCGTGATCGCCGTCGACGGGCACAGCGCCGCGCAGGCGCCGCAACCGGCGCAGATCATCGGGTCGATCGCCACATGCTCGCCCGCAGGGGTGATCGCCCCGGTCGGGCAGGCGTCCAGGCAGCGCGTGCAGCCCACCTGCTCGGCCCGGGAGTGCGCGCAAAGCGTCTCTTCCAGCCGCACATAGAGCGGCTTTTCAAATGTCCCGACCAGTTGCACCGCCTCGAAGGCCAGCCGCGCGACCGCCAGCGGATCGCGCGGATCGGCCCGCAGGTAGCCCTCGCGTTTGTCCGGGGCCTGCACGAAGGGAACCCCGCCGCTCAGATCGATCAGCACATCACATGAGGAAACGCCGCCATCACGCGGCTCCGACAGGGAAAACGTGCCCCGCCCTACTGGAACCACCTGTTGCAGCGCGTCGATCATTACCTCGAACCCGCCCAGCGCCCCCGTCACCCGCTTCAACCGCCCGCGCACCACGTCGAAATCGCGCCGCTCCGGGATGTCCTCACCATCCGTCAGCAGCACCGTCACCGCCAGCGTCCCCGCCAGTTGCCCGGCCAGCGGCAGCGCCACCGCCCCCGCGCCGACGATCAGGCATACCCCCTCGCTGACCACATCCAGCGAGCGAACCGCAGCGCGGGGCACAAGCGCCTCGGCCACCAGCGCCGCCATCTTGGCCGTGGCGTCGCTGCCGTCCGACCACCCGGCCCGGTCGCGAATGTCGACGAATTCCGGCTCCTCGGCCCCGATCTCGCCCGCGAGGTCGGTAAACAGCGCCCGCTCCTGCTGGCAGGCCACCATCGCGTCGCCCTGGCCGATCAACTCCGCCGCGCGCCCCGCCTCGCGGGTGCAAAGCGCGGTGTGAACGCGCGAACAGGCCAGCCCTGTCGCGCGGCCCAGCGCCTCGGCGTCGACGCGTTGCGAGCCGCCGCAATCGCACAGAATCAACCGTCTGGTCATCTCGCGCCCCTCCCGGCCCGCCTTCAAGACCCGACCCTAGCCCCGCCGCGCGGCCGAGTTAAACCCCGAAGTGGTCAGGTGAACTGAGCAGTTAATGGTATTTCCACTTGGCCGCACGGAAATTCTGCCGCATAAATCAGGAATAGGCAGCGTCATGTTCGATTGGGAGGATCGCTTGACGGCAACCGAGACACGTCAGATCCAGATGCCCCTGGGTGTCGTCCTGAGACGCACGCCCGGCGTGACGCGTTGGGCGAAATGGTACTGGCAGGCGGTCGCCGTGCTGCCGGGGGCCGGTCCCGCCGACTGGAAGCAATTGCGCTGCGAAGGCGACACCACCGAATACCATGCCGCCACCCTTCCCCTGACGCTCTATCGCGCGGATACCGAGGCTTACATGGTCAACCTCGCCGACCATCCGCCGTCGGTCTACGTCGTCATCCGCAACGAACCCGACGGCGACATGCCGTTGCGGGTCGCCCATGTGACCGCCTCGCCCTACGAGGCGCAGGACTACAACGACAGCGGCGAGGAGCTGGTGGAGAAAGTCGCCATGCCGCCGGGGCTGGTCGCCTGGGTTCAGGACTTCACCGACACCCACCACGAAGAGGAAGTCTTCGTAAAACGCCACCGCGACCGGATTCGCACCGACCGCTCCGAGGACGGGCGCGGCGACATCCGCATCCGCCAGGACAGCGACGTCTACCGCTCGCCCCGCCGGGTGGCCTCATGAACGCCAGCAGCACTTTCTGGTCCCGCCGCCGCGCCGCCGTCGCGGCCGAGGAACAAGCCGAACAGGCCGCTCTGGATCAGGACGCCCACAAGGCGGAACTCGCCCTGCGCGAGGAACAGACCGATGCCGAGATCCTCGCCGAACTCGACTTGCCGGACCCTGACACGCTGAGGCCCGGCGACGACATCGTCCGCTTCATGGCCCGCGCGGTGCCCGAGCGCATCCGCCAGCGCGCCCTGCGCAAGCTGTGGCGGCGGAACCCGGTGCTGGCGAACCTCGACGGGCTGAACGACTACGACGGCGACTTCACCGGCGTGTCCACCGATCCGGTGCTGACCACCTACCAGGTCGGCAAGGGCCTGATGGCGCATCTGCAGGAAATGGCGCGCCAGGCCATCGAGGACGAGCCCGTGCCGGTCGAAACTCCAACCGAACCGGAGCCGGTGATCGCCGTGGCTGAGCCCGTGGAACCGGAGCCCGAGCCGGAACCCGAAATTCGCCAGCCCCGCCGGATGCGTTTCTCTCACCCCGAGGGACAGGCATGACCGAACCCGCTCGCGATACCGCCGTCGCCGAAGAGGATCGCCTGCGCGCGGACCTCTACAATTTCCTTGGCGTGCTGCTCGCCAGTCCACCCGATCAAATGCTGCTCGACCAGGCCGCAGGTCTTTCGGGCGATGCCAGCGACCTGGGCCAGGCCATCGACGGTCTGTCCCGCGTGGCCCGCGTCACGAAACCCAAAGCCGCCGAACGCGAGTTCAACGCCTTGTTTATCGGTCTTGGCCGGGGCGAGTTGCTGCCCTATGCCAGCTACTACCTGACCGGTTTTCTGAACGAAAAGCCGCTGGCGCAGTTGCGCGGCGACATGGCGGCGCAGGGGATCACCCGCGCGCCCAATGTCTACGAACCCGAGGACAACATCGCCTCGCTGATGGAGATGATGGGCGGCATGATCGTCGGCCGTTTCGGCGCGCCGGTGCCGCTGGGCGCCCAGCGTGCCTTCTGGAACAGGCACATCGGTCCCTGGGCCGGTCATTTCTTCGCCGACCTCGAAGGGGCGAAGAACTCGGTGCTCTACGCCTCCGTCGGGGCGGTGGGGCGGATCTTCATGAGTATCGAGAAAGACGGATTCAAGCTGGCGGCGGGCTGACCGCCGCGACGGACATGGAAGGAGCCAGGTGATGAGCAACCCAAGCGACAAGGCGGCAAGCCGCCGCGATTTCCTGAAACTCGCCACGGCCGCGGCCCCCGCTGCCGCCGCGGTCGCCCTGACGGGGACCGAGGCGCAGGCCGCCGCCCCGGTGGACGAGAACAAGATGCAGGACACCGCCCACACGCGCGCTTACTTCGACAGCGCCCGCTTCTGACGCCGCCCCGCCGGGCGGCAGTCGCCCGGTTCACCAGACACCACGCGAGCCGGCGCATCCGGCCAGCACGGGAGGATTTGAACCATGCTTCGCAGAAAGACCAGCGGGACGGAGCGACGCCCGCAGCGCACCAGCATCCTGACCGAGGCCGCCGGAACCACCGTCGACCGCCGCACCTTCCTGCGCGGCTCGGGCCTTGCCATCGGCGGGCTGGCGGCCATCGCCGCGACCGGCGGCACCGTCACGCGAGCGTCCGCGCAATCCGCCGCCAATGCCGCCGTGACCAACGTCAAGTCGATCTGCACCCACTGCTCGGTCGGTTGCACGGTGATCGCCGAGGTGCAGAATGGCGTCTGGACCGGACAGGAACCCGGCTGGGACAGCCCCTTCAACCTGGGCGCCCACTGCGCCAAGGGCGCCTCGGTGCGCGAGCACGCACATGGCGAGCGTCGTCTCAAGTATCCGATGAAGATGGAAGGCGGCGTCTGGAAGAAGGTCAGCTGGGAAACCGCGATCAACGAGATCGGCGACCAGATGCTGAAGATCCGCGACGAAAGCGGGCCTGACTCGGTCTACTGGCTCGGCTCGGCCAAGCATTCGAACGAACAGGCCTACCT
>JAGRMS010000134.1:219-420 GCA_020441135.1 Pseudooceanicola sp. | reverse complement strand
CCAACTCCTACAACGACATCCACAATTCCAAGGCGATCTTCCTGATCGGCGGCAACCCGGCCGAGGCGCATCCCGTCTCGCTTTTGCACCTGCTGAAGGCCAAGGAGCAGAACAACGCGCCCCTGATTGTCTGCGACCCGCGCTTTACCCGCACGGCGGCCCATGCCGACGAATACGTCCGCTTCCGCCCCGGCACCGACG
>JAGRMS010000134.1:0-194 GCA_020441135.1 Pseudooceanicola sp. | reverse complement strand
CATCTTCGAGAACGGCTGGGAGGATAAGGAGTTCATCCGCACCCGCGTCTGGGGCATGGACCAGATCAAGGACGAAGTCGCCAAATGGACCCCGGAAGAGGTCGAGCGCGTGACCGGCACCCCAGGCAGCCAGCTCAGGCGCGTGGCGATGACCATGGCCAACAACCGCCCCGGCACCGTGATCTGGTGCATGG
>JAGRMS010000133.1 GCA_020441135.1 Pseudooceanicola sp. | reverse complement strand
ACATCTGCGGCGAGGACGTCCACGAAACCGGCCTGATCTGGGACGAGGGCGACGGCGACAAGCGCGCCTGGCCGGTGCCCGGCACGCTGGTGCCCTTGCACGGCACCAATCCGCCCCGCGCCGAGGTCTTCATGGCGCTCTACGAACTCGACGGCACGCCCGTGGGCTATGACCCGAGGCTGGCCCTGCAACGCCAGGTCGACGCCTTCACGGCGCGCGGCCTGACCCCGGCGGGCGCCTTCGAGCTGGAGTTCTTCCTGCTGGCGAAGGAGCGCGGGCCGGATGGCCGGATGCGCCCGGCGGCGGATGTGCTGGACGGGCGGGCGAGCCACAAGACCGAGGTCTACTCGGTCGATCACCTGCACGGCATGCTGCCGCTGTTCTCGGACATCTACGCGGGCGCGGCGAAGGCGGGGATCGAGGCGGAAACGCTGATTTCCGAATACGCCCCGGGGCAATACGAGCTGACGCTGAACTATCGCACCGACGTGATGCGCGCGGCGGACGACCTGGTGCGGCTGAAGCGGATCGTGCGGGCGCAGGCGCGGGCGCATGGCGTGGTGGCCTGTTTCATGGCCAAGCCGGTCGAGGAATATGCCGGGTCGGGGATGCACTTCCACGTCTCGCTGCGCGACCGCGATGGCGTGAACGTCTTCGCCGAAGCGCCGGGGCAGGGCTGGACCGATCCGCTGCTGCATGCGCTGGGCGGCCTGCGGGCGACCATGGGCGAATCGATGCTGGTCTTCGCCCCGCACCTGAACTCCTGGCGGCGCTTCGCCAACCAGAGCTATGCCCCGGTCTCGACCGCCTGGGGGGTGAACAACCGCTCGGTCGCGCTGCGGGTGCCGGCGGGTGACGTCAAGGCGCGGCGGATCGAACACCGCCCGGCGGGGGTGGACGCGAATCCCTACCTGGTGGCGGCAACCGTGCTGGCAGGGGTGCGGCACGGGCTGGACCGGCGGCTTGATCCCGGCCCCGAAACCACGGGCAACGCCTATGACCAGCCGGACGCCGGGGCGGGCATCCCGAGGAGCTGGCACGAGGCCATCGTGGCGGCGCAGGGCTCGGATTTCCTCAGGGAGGCGCTGGGCGAAGCGATGCACCGCACCTTCACCGCCGTGAAGGCGGCCGAATACGCCCGCGTCGCGCGCACGATCGCGGACGTGGATTTCGACCTCTACCTGCACACGGTCTGACCCGTTTCCTTGCGGAGGCGCCTTGCGGCGCCACGCCTTCTGTCTCGGCTCCGGCTGTGCCTCCGCCTCGGGCGTCAGGCCTTCGGCCCGCCGCGAAGCCTCCGGCGGGAGGTATTTGGGAAGAAAAGAAGCAGGCGGGGGCGCGACAATGTGAACCCGGCCGCCCCGCGAAAACCGTTGGCCGCGCGGTGCCTTGCGCCTATAACGCGGGCATGATCACCGAACTTGGCCATTTCGCGCTTGTCCTCGCCTTCCTGATCGCGCTTGTGCAGGCGGTGGTGCCGCTGGCCGGCGCGGCGCGGGGGCGCGCGGCCTGGATGGCGGTGGCGGAGCCGGCGGCCACGGTGCAATTCCTGCTGGTCGGCTTTTCCTTCGGGGCGTTGATGTACGCCTTTGTGACGTCCGATTTCAGCCTGAAGCTGGTGGTCGAGAACAGCCATTCGGCCAAGCCGATGCTTTACAAGATTAGCGGCACCTGGGGCAATCACGAGGGCTCGATGCTGCTCTGGGTGATGATCGTGGCGCTGTTCGGCGCCTGTGCGGCCTGGTTCGGCGGCGGTCTGCCCGCCAGCCTGCGGGCGCGGGTGCTGGCTGTGCAGGGGGCCATCGGCGTGGCTTTCCTGGGTTTCATCCTGTTCACCTCGAACCCCTTCCTGCGCCTGGCCGTGCCGCCCTTCGACGGGCGCGACCTGAACCCGCTGCTACAGGATCCGGGACTGGCCTTTCATCCGCCGTTTCTCTACCTCGGCTACGTCGGGCTGAGCATGACCTATTCCTTCGCCGTCGCCGCCCTGATCGAGGGCCGGGTGGATGCCGCCTGGGGCCGCTGGGTGCGTCCCTGGACGCTGGCGGCCTGGATCTTCCTCACCATCGGCATCGCGCTGGGATCGTGGTGGGCCTATTACGAGCTTGGCTGGGGCGGCTTCTGGTTCTGGG
>JAGRMS010000010.1 GCA_020441135.1 Pseudooceanicola sp. | reverse complement strand
AGGCGCAGGGCTTCATCGACCGCTACTTCGAACGCTTCCCCGGCATCCGCACCTACATGGACGCCACCATCGCCTTCGCCAGGGAACACGGCCACGTCGAAACCCTCTTCGGCCGCCGCATCCACACGCCCGAGATCAACGCATCCGGCCCCCAGGCCGGCTTCGCCCGCCGCGCCGCCATCAACGCGCCGATCCAGGGGACGGCGGCGGACGTCATCCGCCGCGCCATGGTACGGATGGAGTCCGCCATCGACGGCCTGCCCGCGAAAATGCTGCTCCAGGTCCACGACGAACTGCTGTTCGAGGTCTCAGCCGAGGCCGTCGACGCCACCATCGCCCGCGCGAAGGCCGTCATGGAAGGCGCCGCCGCCCCGGCAGTCCACCTCGCGGTGCCGCTGGTGGTGGATGCGGGGAGAGGCGCGAACTGGGCGGAGGCACATTGAGGGGGGGTTGACGCCGACCTGACATCACGGATGTTTGCTCGTCGGACATCAAGTATTTCCATTCCTAGCTTATGCTTTCGTTCGGATGTCGCGCCAAGCACATTGATAAACAATGCTTTTTCGACCTCGCTTGGTTCAGATGGTTTACTGGGGATTGAGCAAGTGAACAATGATTGGATCAGCTTGGTATGCTGACAGATCTTTGAGCGCCTTGCTTCAACGAGTAGTCTACCAAAGACCATATCGCCCAAATTTCTCTTCCGGCTTGGTGAATCTGGTGTAGTATTTTCGGGAACCACTAGCAGGTAGACGTTATGCCAGGTCAACAAAAGGAGATACTCCCTCCGCGTCAAGACAATGACGCTTCCCTAGAAACCTCAGTCGAGGTCTGGCCTGCTTTCATACCAGATCCAGAAATGCTGCGGAAGATGGAGGAGATTATACCAGGGTCCGCCGAAAGAATTATTGCAATGGCAGAGCGCGAGCAAACCATGCGAGGCGACTTTCAGATTCGCGCCTTAGAATACGATCTGCGCTCTACATTCTTCTTTCGATTGGTTGCAGTGGGCTTGTACGCGACCAGCGTGCTTTTGGCTGCGTTTGTATTTATTTATTCGAACAGCCCCTACAGCCTAGTTTTCTCAATAGCAATACTGGCAATTCCGGTATTCCCGATGATCATTATGAGCCTGAGCGGTAAATCACATTCGGAGAAAGGCCGTTGAACTCTCCCGATCAGCTGATTGATACGCTCCAAAAAGCAGTGCCACTCTTGGAGCAGATGAGCGACCAGGCTTCAGCTAAGGCTGCATACCAGGGCATCATTGATAGCCTGAAGCATGATCGAGATCACCGCTCCAGTGAGGCCGATAGATTGTGGGCATATCGTAGGTTTGCGTTACTTTTGGCTTTTACACTTGGAATAGGAACGATGGCAATAGCAGGTTACAGCGTTTATACTTCGGGGAGCGTTTCCGTGGGGACTGGCATTCTATTGAGCTCCATCCTTGGACTCGGATCGGCATTTCTCTGGGGTTTCCGCCCACAGCAGGAATTGGATGGAAGCTCTTCGGCATTCGCCATTATCGGTCAGTATAACAAAAGTAAAGAAAACTGATCAGCAAAGCGTTTGATGTTTGCGACGCCCTAGAGCATCCGCCCCTTCTTTTCTTCCCAAATACTCCGGGGGAGTCGCCCGGCACGGGCGACGGGGGCAGCGCCCCCTACCCCACCACCTCCCTCAACCACTCCAGCGACGACTCCGTCCGCTTCGTCGTCGGCTTGTATTCCGCACTGATCCACCCGTCATAGCCCGACTCCGCAAGCGCACCGAACAGCCCCGCGAAATCCACCGTGCCGCGCCCCGGCTCCGTCCGCCCCGGCGCGTCGCCGATCTGCACATGCACCGCACGCGCGCCATACTCCCGCCAGACCGCCAGCGCGTCGCCGTGGATCACCTGCGCGTGGTAGCAGTCGTATTGCAGCCCGACATTCGGCCTGTCCACCGCGTCCAGCACCCGCGCGGCCAGCGCGTAATCGTCCAGAAAATACCCCGGCTGATCCCCCTGATTCAGCGGCTCGATGGTGAACCCCTGCCCCGGCGCGGTATCGGCGAGCCAGGTCAGGTTCTCGACAAAGGTGTCGAAGGCCGCCGGATCCCTGGTATGCCCCGGCATCACATGGATCAGCCCCGGCCTCAAGACCTCGGCATATCGCAGCACCCGGCGCATGTCGTGGCGGAACCGCTCCTGCCCGCCCGGAAAGGCGGCAAAGCCCGGCGTACCCCCGGTGTAATTGGGCGGCGGCGCGTTCATCAGCACGAAGTCCAGCCCGGCGCGCTTCAGCGCCTGCTGCGTCTCCTTCGCGGCGACGTCATAGGGAAACAGCACCTCGGCCCCGGTGAACCCGGCCTCCGCCGCCGCGGTAAAGCGTTCGGCGTAAGGCAGTTCGGTGAAGAGCAGCGACAGGTTGGCGGCAAAACGCATGGGCACCTCCGGTCCCGCCAGCGTTACCCATCGCCCCGTGCCCGCGCAACCTTCCCTCTCCACGCCCTTTGCGCTATGCCGCCCGGCAAAAGGAGAGCCCGCCATGTCCGATGACCGCCTGATCGTCGCGATGGACGTCCCCGACGCGCTCCAGGGCCTCGCCCTGGCCGAACAGCTGGGCGACCTCGTCTCCTTCTACAAGATCGGGCTGGGGATGCTGACCTCCGGCGGCCTCGCGCTCGCGAACGAGCTGAAACAGGACCACGGCAAGCGCATCTTCCTCGACATGAAGCTCTTCGACATCTCCGCCACCATCGAGGCGGCGGTGCGCGGCATCGCCCGCTTCGATCTCGACTTCCTGACGGTCCATGGCGACCCCCATGTGGTGAATGCCGCCAAGCAGGCGAGCGGGAACACCAAGATCCTCGCCGTCACCATCCTGACCTCGCTCGACCGCGCCGACCTCGACGCCGCGATGATCCTGCCCGGAGACGTGCCCCAGATCGTCGTCGACCGCGCCGCCCGCGCGCTGACTGCCGGCGCCGACGGCGTCATCGCCTCCCCCAACGAGGCCGCCGCCATCCGCGCCCTGCCCGAGGCGCAAGGCAAGCTGATCGTCACCCCCGGCGTCCGCCCGGCGGGCAGCGCCTCCGGCGACCAGAAGCGCATCGCCACCCCCGCCGCCGCCATCGCCGCCGGGGCCGACCACATCGTCGTCGGCCGCCCCGTCTGGGCCGCCCCGGCCCCCCGCGCCGCCGCCGAGGCCATCCTGGCCGAGCTGCAATCGCCGCAAGCAAGGCAGCCAAACCACTAGGGTCTGCCCAAAAACCAACCACAACATCTGCGATCTGTGCTCGAAACACCACACGCCAGACGTGTATTCTGCCCCTGGGTCAATCTCCCTCTAGGCAACACCCCGATTCTGCCCCAGCCTGACAGGTGAAACACTCCCCCGACGGGCCGGCGTCTTCCTGAGGGCCCGTCACCTCCCCCCGCTCACGTCGCGGGGGTTTCTTTGTCCGCGCCCCGCTCCTCCAGGTAATCCCCGATCCGCGCCACGAAATGCGGGATCGCCGCCGGATGCCCCGCGTACTCCTCGTAAGACATCAGCCGCCACCCCTCGCCTTCGTCCCCGAACCGCACCCGTTCGACCATCTCCCCCGGCAGCTCCGCCGCGAAAAACCACACCACCCCGTTGTTCTGCGGATAGGCCCGCCCCCAGCGCAGATCCTCCGGCACAAGCGCCAGCCCCACCTCCTCCAGCGTCTCGCGCAGCACGCAGTCCACCGGGCTCTCCGTCCCCTCGCGCCCGCCGCCCGGCAGATCCCACCGCCCCGGCCACGGAATATCCGCCCGCCGGTCGCGCCGGATCACCAGCAGCGCGCCGCCCAGGAACAGCGCCAGCTTCGCCCCTCTGAACTCCATGCCCACTGGCTACAAGGCCCCCGCGCCCCCCGCAACCGTTCGTGTCCTTCACGGCCCCTTAACCGCACAGGCGCAGCCTCGGGCCTGACCCGGAGACCGCCATGCGCATCCCGCTCGACCAGATCGACCCCCATGCGCTCATCCGTGACCGCTCGCTCATCGACCGCACCGCGCTCGAGGAACTCAAGCGCTCCATCGCCGCCGACGGCCTGCGCCAGCCGATCGAGGTCTTTCCGACCGGCAATACCTTCGGCCTGCTCTCGGGTTACCGCCGCCTCTCCGCCACGCGGGCGCTGTTCGACCTCACCGGCGACGCGAAATACAGCGACATCGAGGCCGTTGTCCGCGCCCCCGCCGACCGCCAGGCCGCCCTGGCCGAGATGGTGGCCGAGAACGACATCCGCCAGTCCCTTTCCCCCTGGGAGAAGGCCGCCATCGCCGTCACCGCCTTCCGCGCCGAACTCTTCCCGACGCTGGACGAGGCGCTGGCCCGCCTCTACCCCCACGCCGCCCGCCAGAAGCGCGCCAAGCTCCGCGCGCTGGCCGAGGTGGTCGAGACGCTCGAGGGCATCCTCACCGACCCCGAGACCCTCTCCGAAGCCCGCCTCCTGCGCATCGCCGCCGCCCAGCGCCTCGGCTGGGGCGAGCTGATCGAGGCCGCCCTCACCGAGGGCCCCGACCACGCATCCGCCCAATGGTCCCGCCTCCGCCCCCTGCTCGAAGAGGCCGAATCCCTCGTCGCCACCGGCGATCCCGCCCGCCCCAACCGTCCCCGCCGCCTGTCCCGGCCCTACAAGGGAGTGACGATAAGGCGCGAGCGCACCCGCAACGGCTTCGTGCTGCACATCACCGGCATCGGGGCCAAAGACGCGCTGATGGACGAGGTGCTGAGCGAAATCGAACGCCTGTTCACGCCGGGCTGAACCGCGCCGCGAAACTCCGTGCAAGCGGGCGGGACCGCGCGGCGGCCGCGGAACGGCAAACGCCTGCCCCGGGGGGCAGGCGTTTCATGCACAATACCGAATCTCCGGCTTGCGGCGGTCAGGCTTTCTTGCGGCGGCGCAGGGCAGCAAACCCGCCAAGCGCGCCCGCGAGCAGGAAAACGCTGGCCGGCACCGGAACGGCCGAGATGTCACGGACCAGGGCCGAGGAGAAGTTGGTATTGCCCTTCACTGTAGAGTTGTTGTCGTTCCCCGGGTACCTTCCATCGGACAAACCATACCGATCTTCGAACCAGCCGCGGCCGGAACTCTTTTCGTTGGCGTAATGCCCATAGCAACTGAATGACGCATCGGCCACGCACTCGCCATCGTTCCCGAAAAAGAGGTTGGTGTAAACGTAGTATGTCGACGATACCAGGGCCATGTTGTCCTGAAGCCAGCTGGCGCCATCCAGGTTCGATACATCCCAGCCTTCGAAGCTTCCACCCCAGAGGCTGTCGAACAGCGCCTCCAACTCACCGCGCGACGCATAGCGCCAGCCATCGGCGATGAAACCGCCAGCGCCCGCTTCGATGTTGGTGCGGGAGATACCGCTTGTTTCGTCCCAGGTCAGCCATTCCAGCCCGCCCAGGTTCACGGTCTTGCCGCCATCGGTCGTGTGCGAGCCGGATACCGTTGCCGCATGGGCTGCGAAACCGGAAATCGATGCCGCGCAAACTGCGGCGGCCGCAAAGAATGCCTTCATACTTTCACTCCCAATCAACTGAATATCTTCGAATGATTCCATACTTTGTGGGCGTAAACCGACGGCACAGTCAAGATTTTCTTACCGGAACAGCGCACGCCTGTTCGCACCGGGCTGAACCGTCCCGCGAAACTCCGTGCAAGCGGGCAGGATCGCACGGCGACCGCGGAACGGCAAACGCCTGCCCCGGGGGGCAGGCGTTTCATGCACAATACCGAATCTCCGGCTTGCGGCGGTCAGGCTTTCTTGCGGCGGCGCAGGGCGGCAAACCCGCCAAGCGCGCCCGCGAGCAGGAAAACGCTGGCCGGCACCGGAACGGCCGAGATGTCACGGACCAGGGCCGAGGAGAAGCCAGTAGCGGTCTTACTCACAAAGTAGTTGTCGTTCCCCGGGTCAGCTCCATCAGACAAACCAAATTGATCTAAGAACCGACCGAGTCCGGCATCCTTGCTGTTGTCGTAAAGCCCGTAGCAGCTCATTGCCGCATCGGCGTCGCACTCGCCATCGTTTCCGAAAAAGAAGTAGGAAAAAATGAAGGATGTCAATGGTGACAGGGTCATGTTGTCCTGAAGCCAGCTGGCGCCGTCCAGGTTCGATACATCCCAGCCTTCGACGCTTCCGCCCCAGAGGCTGTCAAACAGCGCCTCCAACTCACCGCGCGACGCGTAGCGCCAGCCATCGGCGATGAAACCGCCAGCGCCCGCTTCGATGTTGGCGCGGGTCATATTGTATGTTTCGTCCCAGGTCAGCCATTCCAGCCCGCCCAGATTCACGGTCTTGCCGCCATCGGTCGTGTGCGAGCCGGATACCGTTGCCGCATGGGCGGCGAAACCGGAAATCGATGCCGCGAAAACTGCAGCGGCCGCAAAGAACGTCTTCATACTTTCACTCCCAATCAACTGAATATCTTCGAATGATTCCATACTTTGTGGGCGTAAACCCACGGCACAGTCAAGATTTTCTTACCGGAACAGCGCACCCCTGTTCGCGCCGGGCTGAACCGCCCCGCGAAACTCCGTGCAAGCGGGCAGGATCGCACGGCGGCCGCGGAACGGCAAACGCC
>JAGRMS010000132.1 GCA_020441135.1 Pseudooceanicola sp. | reverse complement strand
TGTTGCCTTCCCAGCCGGGCACCACCAGACGGACCGGATAGCCATGCTCTTTCCGCAGCGCCTCGCCGTTGGCCTTGAAGGCGACCAGCACGTCGTCCAGCGCCTTTTCCATCGGAATCGACCGCCCGTTCGAAGACGCGTCGGCGCCCTCGACGTAGACCCATTTGCCCGACGGATCGTAGCCCGCCTCTTCCAGCAGGGTCTTCAGCGGCACGCCGGTGTATTCCATGTTGTGGATCATGCCGTGGGTGAATTGCGCCCCGTTCAGCTGCGCCCCGGCCCATTCCATGCCCGTGTTGGCGGCGCATTCGCAGAAATAGACGTGGTTCACGCGCGGGAAGCGTTCCAGGTCGGCATAGGTGAAGACCAGCGGCGTATCCACCAGCCCGTTGATCATCAGGCGATAGTCGTCCTTGGCCAGCTCGATCGCGCCCGAATGGTGACGCTCGAAGGCGCAGCCCTGCGGCGTGATGGTGCCGTCCAGCGCATGGATCGGCGTGAAGTTGATCGAGCTGATGGAATCCGCGGTCAGCCACGGCACGTTGCGGCGGATCACGTCGGTCTCGAACCGGATCGGCATCGAATAGGGCGTGGCGTCCACGCCGTCGCCCAGCCCCCGCGCCCATTGCTGCACCTCGGTGATCAGCGGATCGCCCGCCGCCCGCGCCGCCCCGGCAGCGGCCAGCCCCGCTCCGGCTACCGCCGCACCCGACAGGAACTGCCGGCGCGAGGGCTTGTTGGAAACCTCACTCATATCAAGGCCCTTTCTCCATCACACATTCGCATGTGTGCATCAGTTGAGGACGAGAAACCCCGCACCGTTGCCAGTGCGGGGCCTTCGGATCAGTTGCGGACCGACGGACCTTCGATCATCAGGCCGTTGCCACGGCTGGCGACATAAAGCTCCAGCGCGGTGAACTCGGCTCCGCCGGGCTTGAACGGCACGCCACGGGTATCGCGGACGCAGCCCTTGAAGCGGTCGTGGACCGTGTTCAGCTTGGTGTTCTTCAGCCGGTAAGCCGGAAAGCCGTTGATCTGGCCCTGGCTCAGGTGGTCGGCGCGGATCATGTTGCCAAAGTTGTTCTCGTGGCAATTCGCGCAGCTGAGCTCAAGCTGGCCATAGCGGGTATAGTAGATTTCCTTGCCCCGCTCCCAGGTCGACTGCGCCGGGCCGTCGATGGCGACATCGACGGTCATGCCGCGCGACTGAAGCGTGATCAGCGCTTCCATCTCGGCCATCTCGTTGCCTTCGTATTTCCAGGGCTTCGCCCCCATCCGGTTCTCGCGGCAGTCGTTGACCTGCGCGGGAATACCCCGCACTTCCTTGGCGGATTCGACCCACTTCGGATAGACCGCGCGGATGCCCTTCATGCTTTCGGCCGGATCGTTGTGGCAGGACGCGCAGGACTTGCCCTCGCTCCCGTCGACGGTGTTCCAGACCTCCATCGCGCGATCGACGAAGACCATGCCCGGGTTGTCGAAATCGTCCATCTGGAGCGCCTGCGTCTCGTCCGAGCGGAACACCCACCCCGAGATCACCTCGTCCAGGTGCCCCTCCAGGTGCGGCGCGGCGGGCGCGCGGGTGACGATATGAAGATCGCCGTTGATCACCAGCTCGGCCTCTTCATCGGCGAGCACGGGGCTGGCCGAAACCAGCGCCGCAAGCAGGGCCATGTGCAGTCTTTTCATGTGATTCCTCCCTCTGCCCCTGGCCTCAGCCAACCGTGATCGACTGCTTGTCCTCGTAGACGGACCCGTCGTCGTCATGCCAGGTAAAGACGAACTCGCCCGTCTCGGGCACGGTCGCTTCGAACTGGAAATAGGGGTTGGTCGAAATCGCCGGCTCCAGCGTCACGTCGATGACGTTCTGGCCGTTGAAGTCGCAGGTGAAGCGGTTGATGATCGACCGCGGGATCACCTTGCCTTCCTTGTCCTTGCGCTGGCCGCTTTCCATCTCGTGGCTGATAAGCGTCTTGATGACGACAGCTTCACCAGCCGCAGCGGTTTTCGGAACCTTGACCCGGGGTTTGACACCAGATGCCATGTCTTTGATCTCCTGTCGAAAACTCAGCCGCCGCAGCCGCCGATGGTGACTTTGACCGTAGCCTGCGCCTTGGCAAAGCTGCCATCGGCAAGCTTGGCGATCGCGATCAGATCCTGCGTCTTGGCAAGACGGATACGGGTCGATGCCGCCTGCGACGCCGCCAGCGGGCCAAAGTTGAAGGTGGCGACCGGCGGCGTCGGGTTACCGGTGGCCAGCACCATGATCGCCGTCGCGCCCGGGGCGGCAACATCGATCGGCACCGTATTGCCGTTCTCGGCGATCTCGGGCGCGGTCAGGGTGATGCCGGTATCGGCCATCGCCGCACCGCCGGTGAACTCGGCGATCAACTCGTCCCAGGTGGCGGCGCGGGCGTGGATCGGCAGAACGCTCAGCGCCGCGGCACCAAGGCCGAGGGCGAGCGTTTCGCGTCTGGTGAACGTCATGTCCATACTCCTTTGAGCAGTGGCTAGTCTTTCAGGGTCATGAGGAAGGCCACCACGTCCTCGATCTGCTGCGCCGAGAGCAGCGGATCGAGCGGGCCTTCGGGCGGCTTGCTGGTATATGCGACGCCGGGACGGATATAGCCTTCGGTCTTGTAGAACGACGGCATCATCGAGTCCGGGAACATCATCTTGGCGTTGGCGACGATGCCGCGCAGTTCGGCCTCGGTCCAGCGGCTGCCGGCGCCGTCGAGCGGCGGGCCGATCTCGCCCGGGAAGGGCAGGTTGACGGCGCTGATCTGGTGGCAGGCAATGCAGTTGCCTCCCTTGCGGTCGATCACCGCCGGGCCGTTCGCCGGATCGCCCGGCGTACCGGTCAGCGACACCGCCACTGCGCCGTCTTCATACTTCACGTCGCCCGGCGCGACGGTGCCATCGGCCAGGGCGGCGCTGCCGCAGAGGGCCGCAAGGACGGCGGCCAGTGTCAACGGATTCCTCATGGTTCCTCCCTCGTGGCATCCCGCTGCGTCGGATACGCAGCCTGGGCCGCGTCTTTCCCTTCGTGCAGACTAGGGCAGTCGGCCGCACCAACGCAACAACAAATTCATGAGTTTGAATTTTAATGTGCCGACGCCTCAATCGGTCTTGCCGTTGTTGCGTTCCTGGATCATGCGGGCATGATAGCGTTGGAAATCCTCACCATTGTCAAGGAGATAGCGTTTCTCTTCAACCCAGGTGAACATGTCCAGCGTCGTCCCCGGCCCAAAAGCGCCCGGCATCACCGCCACCGCGGCCTGCGGCGCGGTCTGGCCTTCGGGCACCTCTTCGGGCAGGAAGAGAATCGTTGGCGTGAACAGCACGTTCCAGCGCCGCGCCATCTGTTTCTCGCTCAGCACCTCGCCGTCGAAGTCGGTCACTTCGGTGTCGCCGTGCAGGTTCAGCTGCACCACGAAGTAGTGCTCGCGGATATAGGCGTCGATCTCGGGCCTCGGGAAGACCTCGGTGTGCATCTGGGTG
This sequence comes from Pseudooceanicola sp., assembly GCA_020441135.1. GTDB lineage: Bacteria > Pseudomonadota > Alphaproteobacteria > Rhodobacterales > Rhodobacteraceae > Seohaeicola_A. The sequence goes on along the minus strand of JAGRMS010000132.1, from coordinate 11,744 downwards.
CAGTAGATGCAGCCCCGCTGCTCGAAGAACAGTACCAGCCGCTTGCCCTCGGCATTGGCCTCGGCCAGATCCTCGCGCAAATCCTTGAAGGTGTCGCGCATCCAGGGCGTCTTGTGCAGCCCGTCGTCGCCCAGTTCCACCGCCGCCGCGGGCAGCGCCATCGCAAGGGCGAAAACCCCGGCCAGGAAATGTTTCATCGTCCCCTCCTTACCCCGGATCATCCCACGCTCAGGAATCCCGGAAACCAGTCTATCATCAATTGCGCGATCCAGTTGACGCCCCCGGTCACGATCAGGAGAGCGAAGATTATCAGCATCGCCCCCATTCCCTTCTCGACCCAGGCGAAGGCGGCGCGGTGCCGTTGCACCCAGGCAAGGAAGGGCCGCGCGAAGAAGGCGGCGACGATGAAGGGCGCGGTCATCCCGACACCATAGACGAACAGCAGCAGCGCGCCCCGCCAGATATCGCCCAGACCGGAGGCGATCATCAGGATCGACGCCAGCGCCGGCCCGACGCAGGGCGTCCAGCCAAAGCCGAAGGCGAGGCCCATCAGGTAGGCGCCCGCGAAGGTCGTCGCCGGGGCGGTCGAATCCATGCGGGCCTGCCGGTAGAGCAGCGGAACGTGGATCACCCCCAGGAAATGCAGCCCGAACACCAGCAGGATCGCGGCGGCGACCCAGGACAGCGGGTCCAGCCACTGGCCGAACAGCCCGCCAATGGCCGTCGCCCCCATGCCAAGCAGCATGAAGATCGTCGTCACCCCCAGCGCGAAGGCGACCGAGGACGCGATCAGGCGCCGTTGCGCACCGGGCGCAATCGCGCCGTCGCACCGCAGTTCGGCCATCGACAGCCCGCCCATGTAGGACAGGTAGAAGGGCACCATCGGCAGGATGCAGGGGGTAAAGAAGCTGAGAAGCCCCGCCAGCAGCGCGCCCATGAGGGTGATGTCGAGCATGTCCGGGCCTTTCGCGGTTGGTGTCGCCGCTTGATCTATTCACATATTCAAATTAGGTTGTGCAATACGACGACGTCAACGGGTGGCCTGATGTACCGGCTGAAATTCCTGGCAGTTGCGCTGCTGCTGGCAGTGGCCGCCCTGCCCGCGCGGGCGGTGGAGCTGGTCATGGTCGAACAGGACGGCTGCATCTACTGCGCCCGCTGGGATGCCGAGATTGCGCCCGCCTATCCAAGCACCGCCGAGGGCCGATTCGCCCCGCTGCGCCGCGTCGACATCCGCGCCATCCCCCCGGACATCACGCTGACCCGCCGGGTGATCTTCACGCCAACCTTCCTGCTGGTCGACAACCACCGGGAACTGGCACGGATGGAGGGCTATGCGGGCGACCAGTTCTTCTGGCCCCTGCTGGCCGAAATGCTGCGCGACAACGCCGGGTTCAAGGGAGAAGGATCATGAAACGACTGACGCTGGCTCTGGCCCTTGCGGCCGGCACGGCATCGGCGCAGGACAGCGCCTTTGTCGCCTTCCGCGTGCTGACACCCGAACTGGCCATGCAGGCGGCGGTGGCCGCGATGGAAAACTGCCGCGATGCAGGCTACCAGGTCGGCGTCACCGTGGTAGACCGCTTCGGCCTGCCCCAGGCCTTCGTGCGCGACCGCCTCGCCGGGCTGCACGTCTACGAAACCTCGCGCCGCAAGGCCTGGACCGCCGTCAGCTTCCGCGCCCCGACCGGCGAACTGGCCGCCAGCACCGAGGCCGGGCAGATCTCTTCCGGCATCCGCCACCTGACCGAGGCGCTGCCCCTGGGCGGCGGGCTGCCGATCGGCGCGGGCGACGGCGACATGGTGGCAGGCATCGGCGTCTCCGGCGCGCCCTCGCCCGAACTGGATGAAATCTGCGCCGAGGCGGGCATCGCCGCCATCGCCGACGAGATCGCCTTCTGAGAGTACGACATGGCCCTGCCCCGCTTCACCCCTGACACCACGATGGAAGAGCTCGACCGGATGGTCGACAACGCCACCACGGCATCCAACTTCCTCAAGGCGATCAGCCACGAGGGGCGGCTGATGATCCTCTGCCACCTCGTCACCGGCGAAAAGTCGGTGACAGAGCTCGAGGAACTGCTGTCCGCCCGGCAGGCGGCGGTCTCGCAACAACTGTCGCGGCTGCGGCTCGAAGGGCTGGTCATCCCTCGGCGCGATGGCAAGGCAATTTATTATCGTTTGGCGGACGACCGCCCGAGGCGTATCCTGGAAGTCGTCTACGAGCTGTTCTGCGCGGAGAACTGACGGGGTTTCGGGGAGGAAACGCCGATGCTGTCACTGTTGAGCGAGCCACAGGCCGTGGCCCTCGTCGGTCTGTTCGGCGGCGTGCTGCTGGGTCTGGCTGCACGGCTCGGGCGGTTCTGTTCCCTCGGCGCGATCGAGGATGCGCTCTATGGCGGCTCCGACATCCGCCTGCGGATGTGGGGGCTTGCGGTCGGCGCGGCGGTGATCGGCACCTTCGCCCTGATCGGCATGGGCTGGCTCGACGGCGGCGCAACCTATTACCTGTCGATTCGCTGGATGCCGCTGGCGGCGGTCATCGGCGGGCTGATGTTCGGCTATGGCATGGCGCTGGCGGGCAACTGCGGCTACGGCGCGATTGCCCGGCTCGGCGGCGGCGACCTGCGCTCGTTCGTGGTGGTCCTGGTGATGGGCGTCTCGGCCTACGCGGTGATGTCGGGCCCGCTGGCCCCCCTGCGCGACCTGTTCTTCCATCAGGAAGCGGTGACAAACGGCACCCCGCCCGGCATCGCCCACCACATCGCCGGGCTGACCCACCTGCCGGTGGCCTCGGTTGGCATCGCCCTGGGCCTCGCGATCTGCGCCGTCGCGCTTGCATCCTCGGCGTTCCGGCGCGACCTGAAGGCCGTCACCTGGTCGCTGGTGGTCGCCTTGGCCATTGTCTCCGGCTGGGCGGGCACGGCCTACGTTCAGTCGCACGGCTTCGCGGCCACGCCCGTTGTGTCGCACAGCTTTTCGGCCCCCGTGGGTGAAACCATCCTCTACGCCATGACCGGAAGCGCCCGGGCGCTGTCCTTCGCCGTCGGCTCGGTCGCGGGGGTCTGGATCGGCGCCTTCATCGGCTCGCTGTCCAAAGGTCATTTCCGCTGGGAGGCCTGCGAAGACCCCCGTGAACTGCGCCGCCAGATCGTCGGCTCGGCGATCATGGGCGCCGGGGCGGTCCTGGCGCTCGGCTGCACCGTCGGCCAGGGATTGTCGGCGCTCAGCGTGCTGGCCCTCAGTGCCCCGCTGACCGTCGCGGCGATCTTCGCCGGGGCCGCCCTGGGCCTGCGCCAGCTGATCGAGGGCTTCCGGACCGCGATATAGCCTGACCGGGCGCGCGGCCCCAGGGCGCCGTCTTTGGCCAAAGCGGTCGGCCTTGGCCGCGGTTGCACATTCGCCAACCGCATCCATCGTCCCTCAAGGAACGGGGCCTCCTTCGGCAGCCGCGAACGCCGCGAACGGGGGCCGATGGCGGCACCGCCGCCGCCCCCACTCCGCACGCTCCCCCCGCCGCCGTTTCCGCCGATGGCGATTTCATCTCCTCGCCGTCACGACGCTGTTACGCGCAGACGCCAGAATCGCGCCAGCCGACTCGCTCCCCAAGCGGTCGGCCCGGCAAACTCGTGGCACCCTATCCCTTGTGACGATGCTGCCCGCCATTGCCGCCGTGCCTGTCGGCGGTTCTGGCCCGCGGAGCCGCTGCGGCGCCCCGCAACCCAAGTCCCAAGAACTCGGGGCCCCTCGCGGGGCCCCTTTTTTCATGGCGCAAGGCAGGCAGAGATGCTTTCGGCCATCGCGGTCAGCAGCCGCGGATAAAGCCCCGGTCCCGGCTCCAGATGCGCGCCCAGCGGGTCCAGCACGGCAATGCGCACCGGGCTGCCCTCCGCCGCAGCCTCCAGCAGGCGCGTGTCGAACTGCGGTTCGGTGAAGACGCAGGCAATGTCGTCATGCGCCAGCGTATCGCGCAAGGCCGCGACGCGGGCCGGACTGGGGGAAGACGCGTCGCCCAGCGCCAGGGCTCCGGCAGACAGGATGCCGAACCGCGCCTCGAAATACTGGTAACCGTCGTGGAAGGTCGCCACCTTCCGGCCCTTCGCGGGCGCCAGCCGGGTATCCAGATCGGCGGTCAGCGCCGCCAGTTCCTTCATCGCCGCCTCGGCATTCGCCCGGTAATCGGCAGCGTTGTCCGCATCCTTCGCCGCGAGGTGTTCAGCAATCCCGCTCAACCAGGCTGCCGCATTTGCCGGGTCGAGCCAGGCATGGGGATCGGTGCCGGAATGGTCGTGGCGATGCTCCTCGCCCTCCGCATGGTCCGCATGGTTGTCATGGCCCAGCCCGGCATGGCCGTCGTGCTCCTCGTGATCCTCATGCCCCGCCTCCCCCGGATCGCGGTAACGCCGCACCGCCGTCCCCGCGGCCTCCAGCAACTCCAGCTGCGTCACGCCCTCCGCCAGCGTCGACAACGGCTTTTCCAGCCAGGGTGTCAGCTCCGGCCCGATCCAGACCACCAGGTCGGCGCCCTGCAACGCCCGCGCCTGCGACGGGCGCAGCGCGGCGGCATGGGGCGACTGCCCCGACGATACCAGCAGCTCCGGCGTCCCCACCCCGTCCATCACGCGGGCGACCAGCGAATGCACCGGGGCGATGTCTGTCAAGACCCTCGGCGCGTCGGCCAGCGCGGTCGACGACAGAAGGCAGGCGAAGGCGGCTGGCAAGAGGCGGGTCACGGTGGCAGAGTCCTTTTTCAATTCCGAGAATCGGGTTGATAAATGAAATGTTATAACATATCAATCCGCCATCTCAGCGGAGGCCCCTGCCCATGACCGCCATCGGCTTCGACCGTCACGACCACACTGCCTGCATCGCCGAAGCGATGCAGACGGCGGAAGACATGTGCGCGCGAGACAAGCTGCAATTCACCCCGGTGCGGCGCCGCGTGCTCGAGCTTCTGTTGCAGGATCACCGCGCGCTTGGCGCCTATGACATTCTCGAACGCCTGGCCGCCGAAGGCATGGGCGCGCAACCTCCCGTCGCTTACCGGGCGCTGGATTTCCTCGTGAAGCATGGGCTTGCCCACCGCATCGAACGCCTGAACGCCTATGCCGCCTGCACCTATCTGGATCACGACCACGTCCCCGCCTTCCTGATCTGCCGCGCCTGCAAGACGGTGGCCGAGGCCGAGACCGGGCTGGAACAGGGCCGCCTTGGCCGCGCCGCCGAGGCCGCGCAGTTCATCATCGAACGCATCGTGGTCGAGGCCGAGGGCCTCTGCCCCGCCTGCGCCGAGGCCGCATGAACGCCCCGCTGATCGCCGCGCGCAGGCTGGCCATCCGGCTCGACGGGCGCGAGGTGCTGCGCGACGTCGATTTCGAGATCCGCGCGGGCGAGATCGTCACCGTCGTCGGCCCGAACGGCTCGGGCAAGTCGACGCTGCTCAAGGCCCTGATCGGCGCGGTCAGGCCCAGCGCCGGGCGGGTAGCGCGTGCGCCGGGCCTCCGCATCGGCTATGTGCCCCAGAAGCTCGCCATCGACGCCAGCCTGCCGATGACCGTCGGCCGCTTCCTCTCGCTGCCCCGCCGGGTCGCGCCGGACGCCATCGCGTCGGCGCTCGACAAGGCGGGCGTCCCCGACCTCGCCCAGCGCCAGATGAAAGACCTCTCCGGCGGCCAGTTCCAGCGCGTGCTGCTGGCCCGCGCCCTGATGGACGCGCCGCAGCTGCTGATGCTCGACGAACCGACGCAGGGCCTCGACCAGCCTGGTTCCGCCGCCTTCTACCAGCGCATCGAGGAGGTCCGGCGCGAGATGGGCTGCGCCGTGCTGATGGTCAGCCACGACCTGCACGTGGTGATGGCGGCCTCCGACCGGGTGCTCTGCATCAACGGCCATGTCTGCTGCGAAGGCACGCCCGAACGGGTTGCCGACGCGCCGGAATACCGCGCGCTTTTCGGCAGCGGCACCAAGGGCACGCTGGCGCTCTATCGCCACCAGCACACCCACGACCACGACCACGACCACGACCACGATCACCATCACCATCACCACGAGGCGCATTGATGCTGGACGACTTCCTCGTGCGCGCCGCGCTGGCGGGCGTCGGCGTGGCGCTGGCGGCGGCTCCGCTCGGCTGCTTCGTCGTCTGGCGCCGCATGGCCTATTTCGGCGAGGCGACGGCCCATGCCGCCGTGTTGGGCGTCGCCCTGGCGCTGGCGTTGCAGGCGCCGATGCTGCCGATGATCCTGCTCGCCGCGCTGGCGATGGCCACCGCCGTCTCGGCCCTGACCGGGCGCGGCTACGGCGCGGACACGGTTCTCGGGGTGCTGGCGCATTCCGCGCTGGCGCTTGGCCTGATCGCGGTGGCGCTGCTGACCGATACGCGCCTCGACCTCATGGCCTTCCTTTTCGGCGACATCCTCGCCGTCAGCCGGACCGACCTCGCCATCACATGGGGCGGCGCGCTGGCCGTTCTGGCGCTGACCGCCTGGCGCTGGCAGGCGCTGCTGATGGCGACGCTGAACCCCGACCTCGCCCGCTCTGCCGGGATCGACCCGAAACGCGAGGAGTTCGTGCTGACCCTCGCGCTCGCCGCCGTCGTCGCCGTGGCGATCAAGGTCGTCGGCGTGCTGCTGATCGCCGCCCTGCTCGTCATCCCCGCCGCCGCCGCCCGCCCGCTGGTCCGCACCCCCGAGGCGATGGCCGTGGCCGCTGGCCTCATCGGCATCGCCGCGGCCCTCGGCGGCCTCTGGGGCGCTTTCGAATTCGACGCCCCGGCGGGGCCGAGCATCGTCTGCGCGGCCACCCTTGTCTTCGTGGTGACGACCCTGCTCGGGGCGCTTCGCCGCTAGATCGTATCCAGCGCTGCCTTCGACGCCTCTGACAAGGGCGCGAAGGGCGGCAGCGCCCGCGCCCAGGAAGCATCCCCCGTGCGCCGCGCCACCATGTGCTTGACCGCCGGGATCAAGGGATGCGCCGCGATCGCCGCCCGGATCGCCCCGGCCTGCGCCAGCTTGTCCTGCGGCACGGCCTCGCGCGCCCGCCAGATCTCGCCGCACAGGGGGGCCGAGGCGTTCACCGTGGCCGAGATGCAGCCTGCAAACCCCGAGGCCGCCGCCGCGCCCAGGCTGGTCTCGGAACTCGGGAACACCCGGAACCCCGGCAGGGCCGCGACGATCTCGCGACAGTAGTCCAGGTCGCCCGAGGAATCCTTGATGCCCCGGAACCGCTCGGGGAAGTCGGCCGCCAGACGCGCGATCACCGGCACGGGGATCACCAGCCCGGTCAGCTGCGGGTAGTTGTAGAAATAGACCTGCACCGGACGCGCGCCCAGAGCCTCGTGCAGGGCGCGGTAGTAACCATAAAGCCCGTCCTCGCTGACCGGCTTGTAATAGTAGGGCGGCAGCACCAGCGTGACGGCATAGCCAAGGTCGTCCGCCGTCGCGGTCAGGTCGACGGTCTCGGCCAGCGACGGGGTGCCAGTCCCGACCATCAGCCGCGCCACGTCCAGACCCGTGGCGGCCCAGGCCATCACCGCCCGGCGGGCGGGCCCGGCGAAAGAGTTCGCCTCGCCGGTGGACCCGAGAACGTTCAGCCCGTCGCAGCCATTCGCCAGCGCCCAGCGGCAATGTTCGAGGAATTGCGGGCGGAGCGGTGCGCCTGCGGCGTCGACAGGGGTGGGAACGGCGGCGATGATGCCTTGCATGTCAGGCTCCTGAATCAGAGGGCTTCGGCCACGCGGGCAAGCACCCGCGCGGCGGTTTCAATGGCAGGCCCAAGCGGGCGGTCGGCGGTCAGCGGCGGGATTTCGGCACGCAACGCGCTGTGCAACGCGGCCACGGCGGGCGGCAAGGCCCCGCCGCGCAGGTCGATCGCCTGCGCCGCCACCAGCGCCTCGTACCCCGCCAGCAGCTTCAGCGCCTCGGCCTGCCCGGACAGCTTCAACGCCGCCTGCGGTGTCATCGGCGCCATGTCCTCGACCGTCTCGGACACCGGCGCGGCGTCGAGCGTCACCGGACCCGCGTGGCGCCGCACCTCCGCCAGCAGCGCCGCGGCAGTCTTCTGCGCGGGGACCATCCCGGCCGAGGCCCCGCCCTCGGGCGTCAGGTAGCGCGGCAGGCCCGACAGGTCCGGGTTCATCAACCGCTGCGCCCGCTGCACTGCCCCGTTGGCACACATCGCGTTCGCCAGCGCCACGCTTTCCAGCGCCAGGGCCAGCGCGGGCCCGTGGAAGTTCGGGGTCGACCGCATCGCCTCGTCGCCCAGCACGGCGGGACTGTCCGACAGACCGTTGGCCTCATCCGCCCAGACCGCCACCGCCCGGCCCTGTGCGTCCAGCGCCGCGCCCAGAACCGGCGCAATGGTGCGAAAGCTCAGCGCCTCCTGCACCCGGCGGGGGGACTGCGCGCCCTTCAGCCGTTCGGCAAACCACGCCGCCGTTTCCGCCTGCATCGGCGCGGGCCGCAGCGCGTTGACGGCAGGCGCGAAGATATCCCGATTGGCGTCGTACCCGGCGTAAGACAGCAACGCAGCGGCGCGCAGCATCGCCAGCGCCACCCCTCCGGCGTGCAGCGCCCGCGCCGACAGCGCCGTGGTCAGCCCGCCGTGGTTGATCAGCGCCATCGCGTCCTTGGGCTGCAACGCCGGCAGGGTGATCCCCGCCTCCGCCAGCGCCCGGCCCGCCTCGACCTCCGCGCCGTCGCGCCAGACCGTTCCGCTCCCCAGCAGCGCGAGCGCCCAGACCGCGTTCTGCGTCAGGTCGCTCGCCCCGATAGAGCCGAAGCGCGGCACACGCGGCGACAGCCCGGCGGCATAGACCGCCAGCAGGTGATCCACCATCGACAGCGACATGCCCGACCCCCGGATCGAGACCAGCCGCGCCAGCAGCACGCCCCGCCCCGTCTCGGGCGGCAAGGCCGGGCCGGTCGCCACCGCCCGCCCCTCGATCAGCTGACGCTGGAACCGGGGGATATCTTCCGGCGCGATCCGGTGCCCCAGATTCGCCCCCAACCCGGTGTTCAACCCGTAAACCGGCGCCGCCCCCGCCGCCGCCGCATCGACGACCGCCCGGTCCTGCGCCAGCCGGTCGCGCACATCCCTAGGCAATTCCAGCGCGGGCAAACCCGCGAAGTCCGCCAGCGTCGCGCGGTCGCCCAGCCGCATCAGTAGAACCGCAGCCGCTGGCCCAGTCCCAGCCGCTTGGCCTTCGCCAGCAGCGCATGGCCCAACGCGATATCCGACAGCGACAGGCCCCGGTGCCAGAACAGGATCGTCTCCTCCTCGCTCTCGCGCCCCGGTTTCACCCCGGCGACGATCTGCCCGAGCTCGGCATGCAGCGTCTCGGCCGTCAGCCGCCCGCTGTCCACATGCGCGCGCAGCGACCCGAAGATGCCATGCGCCTGCCCCCAGTCGTCCATCACCACCTTGTCGGCGATATCCGTCAGCGACAGCTCCACGGCGGACATGGTGCCGTAGGGCACCACCAGCGCCCCCTTCTTGATCCACTCGGTCTTCAACAGCGGCTTCGGCTCCGGCAGCCGCGACGCTTCGATCACGATATCTGCCCCGCGCACGCAGCTTTCCCAGTCCTCCGTCACCCGGATTTCACGCCCGAGGTCGGCGCTCAGCTTCGCCGCGAAGGCATCCCGGCTTTCCTTGCGCCGCGAATGGACGCGCACCTCGTCGAAGTCGAACAGGTGGCACAGCAGCCGCACGTTCCAGTAGGCCGTCCCCCGTGCCCCGATATGCGCCAGCACGCGCGGGTTCTTCGGGGCGAGGTATCTTGCCCCCAGCGCCGTGATCGCCCCGGTGCGCATCTCGGTGATGCCGGTCGCGTCGATCAGCGCCTTCGGCGCGCCGTTCCTCGGATCGAACAGCGTGAGCAGGCCGTATTCCGACGGACGCCCCTCTTTGTAATTGTCGACAAAATCGCCAACCACCTTGACACCCGCACTGTCGATCTGCCCGCCGATCCAGCCGCGCAGCACGTTGAAATGCCCCTCTACCCCCGCACGCGGACGGATATGCATCCGCGGCTCGATCGAGGTCTCGCCCCGGCCCTGCATCGCCAGGCTTTCGGTGATCGCGTCGAGGATCTCGCCATCGGTGATCGCGGTCGCCTCGATGTCGAAGCGGTTCAGGTAGTCGAAGTAGACAGCGGGTTCGTTCATGCCTTTCCCTCCAGGCCGGCGGACATCATTGCGTGGGCTTCGGGAATGCGCATCTCGAAGGTCTCGGTCACGGTGGTGTAGTCATAATAGCCCATGCGCGCGATGGGCTTTATGCGCGGAATGTCGAGCTTTCCCTCGGGCGTGATCACCTCGTCGGCCACATGGATGCGCATGACCTCGCCATAGACCACGTCGACCCAGCCGTGGTTCGACCGGCCCTTCAGGCGGTGGGTCGACAGGTATCGGCATTCGAAATGCGCCGGGCTTTCGGCGACACGCGGGCCGGGAGCGTCGAGGCAGGCGGCCTTGGTGACACCCGCGCGCAGGAACTCGTCCTCGTCGCTCGGCAGTTCCATCGCCGAGATGTTGACCGCTTCACGCAGGTCGTAGGTCGCCATGTTCCAGACGAACCACCCGGTTTCCTCGGCGTTGATCACCGTATCCTTGCGCCGCCCGTCGCTCGTCTGGTTCGCCGCGAACATCACCATCGGCGGATCGAAAGTCAGGTTCTGCCACTGGCTGTACGGCGCGAGATTGGCGATTCCGTCGCGGCTGATGGTCGACAGCCAGCCGATGGGCCTCGGCACCGTGCAGGACTTGAAGGGCGAGAACGGCAGCGGGCAGGGCTCGGACTGCGGCGCGTAAATCATTGAGTTTCCTTTCCTGTCTGGCGCGGATGTGACTGCGCAAGAGCGGAAAGGTCAATGGCGGGCGGATTGGCCGGTCTTCGCGCCGATCGGCAGGTGAACCTTGCGGTTCGGGCGCGGTTATCCACAGGTTGGCGGGCTTCTGAGGATGACACTTCAGGAAGTCAGAAAAAGAAAAGAAAAGTAGGTCATTCGTTGGAAAACGGAGCGTAAAATCAAGAAAAAGGCAATCTTTTCGCATGAATCAGATGCCGTGTCCGTTGATTTTCGGCCTATCAGGCCCGGGGCGGCACACATCACGGCCCCGCCCTTCCAGCGAATGCGGAACATGAATACAGGCCCGCAACATCATGATAAAAGTACGATTTCAACGCAACCCGCGGATGTATTCCATCACGGCTCCGCGAACCGACATATCGCCCCGCGCGCGGGCGCAGGCGATCACCTCGGCGACCTCGTCCAGGCTCGCCCTGCGGATCAGGCTCTTGACCGGCCCGATCGAGGCCGGGCGCATCGACAGCGTGCGCAGCCCAAGCGCGGAGAAGACCAGCGCCTCGACAGGCCGCCCTGCATCCTCGCCGCAGAAGGACAGCGGCGTGTCGGACTGCTGGCACAGTTCGACGATCCGCTCGATCAGCCCCAGGAAGCTGACATTCAGCGTGTCATAGCGCCGTCGTACCCGCTCGTTCTCGCGGTCGGCGGCAGAACTGCTTCAGGTCGTTGCCGCCAATCGACACGAACTGCACCTCGTCGAAGAATCGCTTCGGGGCAAAGGCCATCGAGGGCGTCTCGACCATCGCCCCCACCTCGATGCTGGATGGCAGCTGGTGCCCCAGCCGCTCTTCCCGCGCGATGGTCTTCTCCAGCTCGGCCCTGGCGGCGGCGAACTCCTCGTACTGCGCGACAAAGGGGAACATCACCGTCAGCGGCC
>JAGRMS010000131.1 GCA_020441135.1 Pseudooceanicola sp. | reverse complement strand
TCTTCCTGAACCCCGAGGCGCTGGAGATCTTCAAACAGGCCGGCTGCAAGGTCGAAGGCGAGCTGGTGAAGATGGACCGTCACTGGGTGATGGAGATGGTGCGCCGCGCCCCGCCGCAGTTCACCCTGACCCCGCGCAACCCCGACCGCGAGCTGATCATCGGCGGCAAGTACCTGCTGTTCGGCAATGTCTCGTCCCCGCCGAACTATTGGGACATGGAGATCGGCCGCAAGGTACCCGGCACCCGCGAGATGTGCGCCAACCTCTTGAAACTGACGCAGTATTTCAACTGCATCCACTTCGCCGGCGGCTATCCGGTGGAGCCGGTGGACATCCATGCCTCGGTCCGCCACCTGGACGTGCTCTATGACAAGCTGACGCTGACCGACAAGGTGATGCACGCCTACTCGCTCGGGAAAGAGCGGGTCGAGGACGTGATGGAGATGGTAAAGATCGCCGGCGGGCTGACCGAGGAGGAATTCCGGGCCAAGCCGCGGATGTATACCAACATCAACTCCACCTCGCCGCTGAAGCATGACTTCCCGATGATCGACGGCTGCCTGCGGATGATCCGGCGCGGGCAGGCGGTGGTGGTGACGCCCTTCACGCTGGCGGGCGCAATGGCCCCGGTCACGATGGCGGGCGCGGTGGCACAGTCGATTGCCGAGGCGCTTTGTGCGATTGCCCTGTTCCAGTACGTTGTGCCGGGCTGTCCCTGCGTGATCGGCACGTTCACCAGCAACGTGGACATGAAGTCGGGTGCGCCGGCCTTCGGCACGCCGGAATACATGCGTGCGACGCAGATGACGGGGCAGTTGGCGCGGTTCTACGGGCTGCCGGTGCGCTCGTCCGGCGTCTGCGCCGCCAACGTGCCGGACGGACAGGCGATGTGGGAGACGTCGAACAGCCTCTGGGCAGCGGTGCAGTCGGGCACCAACGTGGTCTATCACGCCGCCGGCTGGCTNNCTGGCTGGAGGGCGGGCTGATCGCGAGCCCTGAAAAGTTCATCATGGATTGCGAGATCCTTCAGCAGATCCAACGCTATATGGAACCCGAGACCTTTGCGACCGGGCCGGACGACATTGCGCTGGATGCGATCAAGGAAGTCGGCAACTCGGGCCATTTCTTCGGCATCCAGCACACCCAGGACCGCTACACCACGGCCTTCTACCAGCCCTTCCTCAGCGACTGGAAGAACTTCGAGGGCTGGGAGGCGGCGGGCGCGGTCTGGACGCCGGAACGCGCGCATCACATGTTCAAGGAGATCATCGGGAGCTTCGAGCCGCCGCCGATGGACCCCGGCATCCGGCAGGAGCTCAGTGAATTCGTCGAGCGGCGCAAGGCCGAAGGCGGAGCACCGACCGACTTCTGAAGCCGCCCCACCTCGGCATAACCTTGCTGGATTCGGGCCGATCCGGCCTTTCGGACAGGGTCGGGCACGCCTATAAGAGGGCGCTGGCGCCTGCGGCATGAGTCGCGGGCCGTCCGGCACTGGTACGGGATAATACTCACATGGGTTTCTTCGATTTCCTCGGCAGCCTGTTCACTGCGGACATGGCGATCGACCTCGGCACGGCGAATACGCTGGTCTATGTCAAGGGCCGGGGCGTGATCCTGTCCGAGCCGTCGGTGGTCGCCTATCACATCAAGGACGGCGTCAAGAAGGTGCTGGCCGTGGGCGAGGACGCCAAGCTGATGCTGGG
>JAGRMS010000009.1 GCA_020441135.1 Pseudooceanicola sp. | reverse complement strand
GAAGGCGCGCGCGACAACGGCATCCCCGGGATTGAGGCCGATTGCGGCGGCGCCTGCGCCTGTTCCACCTGCCACGTCTACGTCGATCCCGCCTGGGTGGGCAAGCTGCCCGCGAAGGAAGACATGGAGATCGACATGCTCGACTTCGCCTGGCAGCCCGACGCCGACCGTTCGCGACTGACCTGCCAGCTTCGCGTCACCGATGCGCTGGACGGCCTTGTCGTGCAGATGCCGGAAAAGCAGATCTGAGGCTCAGGCCCCCAGCGCCTTCAGCACCATGTCGCGGTAAAGCGTCTCGACCTCGCCGAGGCTCAGCCGCCCGTCGGCGCGGAACCAGGTGTTGACGCCGTTCAGCATGGCGATGACCGCGCGGGTGGCGAGTTTCGGGTCGGGCGTCGACAGGCTGCCCTCGGCGATGCCCGCGCCGATGATCGCCTCGAGCAGCCCCTCGTAGTGCTGGCGCAGCGCCTCGATGGCCGCGAAGTTCGGCGGCGTCAGGTTGCGCAGTTCCATGTAGGCGATGAACACCGCCTCGGGCCGGGCGGCGTGGAAGCGGATGTGGAAGCGGGTGAAATCGTCGAGCCGCGCCAGCGCGCCGGTCGGCGCGGGCCGCGCGGCGATGGCCTCCAGCAGTTCGGCCATGTGGCCCTGCATCAGTTCGAACAGCAGCGCCTGCTTGTCGGGGATGTAGTTGTAGAGCGCCCCGGCCTGCACCCCCACCTCGGCGGCGATCTGGCGCATCGAGACGGCGGCATAGCCGTGGCGGGCGAACAGTGCCAGCGCGGCCTCGCGGATGCGCGGGCCGGTGATGTCGGAATGCGATCCCTGGGTGCGGGCCATGGGCGCGAGATTAACTGACCATGCGTTCATTTAGAAGCCCGCTTGCATCGCCGCGGCGCGCGGGCGAGACTGCCGCCATGATGCTGCGCCTCCTGCCCATCCTGCTGCTTGCCGCCTGCGCGCGGGTGCCCGAACTTGGCGCCGTGGTGCCGCCGGACCTGCGCAATGCGCCCTATCCGCAGCTGATCCCGCTGGGGCCGGACTTGACCACGCCGCAGGATCCGACGGCGGAAGCGGAGAAGCTGTCCGATGCGCTGAACGGGCGGGCGGAGCGGCTGAAGCGCCGCGCCCGCGCGCTGTCGCAGGCGGAGGTCGTCGATGACGCCGCGAAGGCGCGGATGATGGCGGGCATCGGCGGCTGAGCCGCGTTGCGCAGGCCCGCCGAAGACGCTAAGCGACAGCCCTGATACCCTTGCCTGGAGAGACCCGATGACCGAACCGTTGCGCCTTGGAATTGCCGGCCTTGGCACGGTGGGCACCGGCGTCGTGAAGATCCTCCGCCGCCACGCCGACCTGCTGGCGGCGCGCAGCGGGCGCTCCATTGCGCTGACGGCCGTCTCGGCGCGCAACCGCGACAAGGACCGGGGCGTGCCGCTGAAGGGCTATGCCTGGGAGGACGATCCGGTGGCGCTGGCGCGGCGCGACGACATCGACGTCTTTGTCGAGCTGATCGGCGGTTCGGAAGGGCCGGCGCTGGAGGCGGTGCGCGCGGCGCTGGAGACCGGCAAGGACGTGGTGACGGCGAACAAGGCGATGCTGGCGCATCACGGGCGGGCACTGGCGGAAATGGCCGAGACGGCGGGCCGGGTGATCCGCTTCGAGGCGGCGGTGGCCGGGGGCATCCCGGTGATCANTCAAGGCGCTGACCGAGGGGCTGGCGGCCAACGAGATCACCCGCGTGATGGGCGTGATGAACGGCACCTGCAACTACATCCTGACCCGGATGCAGTCGGCGGGGCTGTCTTACGACAAGGTGTTCCAGGAGGCCGCCGATCTCGGGTATCTCGAGGCCGACCCGAACCTCGACGTCGGCGGCATCGACGCAGGGCACAAGCTGTCGCTGCTGGCGGCCATCGCCTTCGGCACCGCGCCGGATTTCGACGGGATCGAGATCGAAGGAATCCAGCGCATCGCCATCGACGACATCACCCAGGCGGCGGACATGGGCTATCGCATCAAGCTCCTGGGCGTGGCCCAGCGCACCGGGCGCGGGCTGGAGCAGCGGATGCAGCCCTGCCTGGTGCCCGCCGACTCGCCCCTGGGACAGCTCGAAGGCGGCACCAACATGGTGGTGATCGAGGGCGACGCGGTGCAGCAGCTGGTGCTGCGCGGCCCTGGCGCGGGCGAGGGGCCGACCGCCAGCGCGGTGATGGGCGACGTCTGCGACATCGCGCGGGGCCTGCGCATCGCCACCTTCGGACGGCCCGCCGCGAGCCTCGAAACCCTGCCCGCCGCCCGCTCGTCCCTGCCCGCGCCCTACTACCTGCGCATGAAGCTGGTGGACAAGCCGGGCGCGCTGGCGAAGGTGGCGACGACGCTGGGGCAGGCCGGGGTGTCGATCGACCGGATGCGGCAGTATGGCCATTCCGACGCCCACGCGCCGGTTCTCTTCGTCACCCACAAGACCAGCCGCGCCGCCCTGGACGAGGCGCTGGCGGCGATGAAGGGAATGGACGTGGTGGTGTCCGACCCGGTGGCGATCCGGATCGAGGCGGTCTGACAGGAAGAAACGGGGGCGCTGCCCCCGCCGCCCGTTCCGCGCGGCTCCCCCGGGATATTTCCGGCAAATGGAAAAGCAGACCCCTGCTTCCATTTGCTCCAAATATCCTCGCCGAAGGCACGCGCCGCAGGCGCGTTCCCTCGGAACGCCGGGGGTTGGCGTAGGGCGGGGCTTGCCCCGCCGTGCCGTCAGTCGCCCAGTTCCTCCGGCAGCGCCAGGTTCAGCACGATGGCGATGAAGGCCGCGGGCAAGAGGCCCGAGGTCAGCAGGATCTTCAGCGTCGGTCCAAGGTGCTGGAGCGCCTCGGGAACCAGTTGCAACCCGAAGCTGACCGACAGGGCCGTGGCGAAGATCACCATGTTGCGGCGGTTCCAGTTGACCTCGGACAGCATGTTGACGCCGCTCGCGCAGACCATGCCGAACATCACGATGACGCCGCCGCCCAGCACATGTTCGGGCATGGTGCGGATCACCGCGCCCACCACCGGCATCAGCCCGCAGAGGATCAGGAACAGCGCGCCGATGGTGACGACGTGGCGGCTCATGACCCCGGTCATCGCCACCAGCCCGACGTTCTGGCTGAACGAGGTGTTGGGCAGCGCGCCGAAGACCCCGCGACGGCGGTGCCGAGGCCGTCGGCGAAGGTCGCGCCCGCGACCTCCCTGTCGGTGGCCTCGCGCCCGGCGCCGCCCTTGGTGATGCCGTTGGTGTCGCCCACCGTCTCGATGGCCGAGACGATGGCCATGAAGCACATGCCGATGACGATGGCCCAGTTGATGACGAAGCCGTATTTGAACGGCTCGGGCAGCTGGAACAGCGCCGCCTTGCCGACGTTGGCGAAGCTGACCTGCCCCAGCGCCGCCGCGACGAGGTAGCCCGCGACGATGCCGATGAAGACGGCGGCCACGGAGAGGAAGCCCTTCGCGAAGAACTTGATTGCCAGTGTCACCAGCACCACCACGACCGCTGGCCCCCAGTAGGCCCAGGAACCGAAATCGCCCGCCATGCCCACCGTGCGCTCGGCCACTTCGGTGCCGAGCTTGCCCGCCGCCGCGACGTCGAGCGCGGCGGTGTGGCGCAGCACGCCTCCGGCGGCGTACTGGATGCCGACCTTGATGAGCGCGAGGCCGATCATCAGCACGATCAGCCCGGTCACCAGCGGCGGCAGGGCGAAGCGGATCCGGCCCACGATGAAGCCGAGGCAGAAATGGAAGATGCCGCCCAGCATCACGCCGGTCATCAGCCCGCCGAGCCCTCCGGCACCCAGACCCGCAACCGCCGGGATCATGATCGGCACGAAGGCGAAGGACGTCCCCTGCACGATCGGCAGCCGCGCGCCCACCGGGCCGAAGCCGATGGTCTGGAACAGCGTGGCGATGCCGGCAAACAGCATCGACATCTGGATCATGTAGCTCATGTCCGGAAAGCCGAGCGCCCCCTGGTCCGACCCGAAGCCGATCCCCGCCGCCCCGGCGACGATGATCGCGGGCGTGACGTTCGAGACGAACATCGCCAGCACATGCTGGATGCCCAGCGGGATTGCCTTGGTCAGCGCCGGGGTGAAGTCCGGATCGCGCAATTGCTCGGGCGTGCCGAGTGAGGTGTAAGCCATTGTCCCTGTTCCCTTCGGGTTTGCGGTTCGTTCCGGGCCGCCTCTTGGTGGGCGGTCCCGGGTCAGTCCCGTTCGATCAGCCAGGGCCGGTCGAAGCGGTATTCTTCCAGGTTGGCGCCGGGGCCGATGCGGTCGACCACGGCAAAGAGGCCCGGGGCGTGCAGCGGCGTCAGCACGCCGTGCCAGGTGCCCCGGTGAAAGTTGATCGCCTGTCCCGGCGCGGTTTCGAAGGCCAGCGGGCGACCGGGTTTGCCGCCCTCGTCGGGGGCGACGATCACCAGGAAGGGTTGCAGCGACATCGGGATGAAGCACTGGCTGCCGTCCGGGTGCCGCTCGACCAGGTCGAGCGCATAGGGCAGTTCGCGCGGGATGGCGTTGAACAGGCTGACCCCGGCGCGCCCGTCGGCGAAGTCGAGCGTGGCGCGGTCGTGCCAGCGCCCGCACATGCCCTGATTGATGATCTTGTCCGGTTCGCCTTCGATCTCGAGCAGGTCGCCGAAGGGGGCGAAGGCGGCGGCGGTCAGGGGCTGGAGGGCGATGCGGCTCATGACGGCAGCAGCGCCTTCAGGCGCAGTTCGGCGATGCGTTCGACCTGCTTGCAGGCGGTGGCGAATTCCGTCGCGCGGTCGTTGTCCAGCCGGGTGCGGAAGGCCGCCAGGATCGACGCCCTGGTGTTGTCGCGGACGGCGATGATGAAGGGGAAGCCGAACCTGGCGACATAGGCGGCGTTGAGCTGCGTGAATGCCTCGCGTTCGGCATCCGTCAGCGCGTCGAGACCCGCGCTTGCCTGTTCGGCGGTCGAGTCCGCTGTCAGGCGTTTCGCCGCGGCCAGTTTGCCGGCCAGGTCGGGGTGGGCTTGCAACACGCCCAGGCGTTCTGCTTCCGAGGCGGTGCGGAACACGCGCGCCAGGGCATTCGCCAGCCCGCCAGCGGTGTCATGCGCGGGCCCAAGTTCCAGGTCGAAGGCGCGCTCGGCGATCCAGGGCGAATGCTCGAAAATGGCGCCGTAGGCGGCGACGAAGGCGTCGCGCGCCATCCGGTGAGGCCGTGTGCGCTCGACCGGGGGATGCTTGCGCGCCCAGTGTTCGGCGATCTGGAGGCGGGTCGCGAACCAGACCCCGTCCTGCGCCTTCGCGTGCTCCAGGAACCGCTCCAGCGCGCGGATGCGTCCGGGGCGGCCGATCAGGCGGCAGTGCAGGCCGATGTTCATCATCTTCGCGCTTCCCGCCGCGCCTTCGGCATAGAGCGCATCGAAGGTATCGCGCAGGTAGGCGAAGAACTGGTCGCCCGAATTGAACCCCTGCGGCGTGGCAAAGCGCATGTCGTTGCAGTCGAGCGTATAGGGCAGGATCAGCTGGTCGCGGTCCCCGACGCGCATCCAGTAGGGCAGGTCGTCGTCGTAGGTGTCCGAGACATAGTCGAAGGCCCCCGTCTCTGCCGCCAGCCGCACGGTATTGATCGAGGTGCGCCCTTCGTACCAGCCGCGCGGGGCTTCGCCGACGACCTCGGTATGCAGCCGGATCGCCTCGGCGATCGCCGCGCGTTCGTCCGCCTCGGGCATGTCCTTGTGTTCGATCCACTTCAGCCCGTGGCTGGCGATCTCCCACCCGGCTTGTTTCATCGCCGCCACCTGGTCGGGCGAGCGCGCCAGGGCCGTGGCGACGCCGTAGACCGTGACCGGCAAGTCCTTCATCAGCCGGTGCAGCCGCCAGAATCCGGCGCGGGCGCCGTATTCATAGATCGACTCCATGTTCCAATGGCGCTGCCCCGGCCATTGCGCCGCGCCGACGATCTCGGACAGGAACGCCTCGGACGCGGCGTCGCCGTGCAGGATGTTGTTCTCGCCGCCTTCCTCGTAGTTCAGCACGATCTGCACGGCGATCTTCGCGCCCCCGGGCCATTTCGGGTCGGGCGGGTTGGCGCCATAGCCGATCATGTCGCGGGGGTATCTGGTCATCCGGGGCACTCCATTCCGCCCGTTCTAGGGCACGGCGGCCGCGGGCATTCTCGAAATCATGCAAAAGCATTGTCAAACCTTGTGCGTTTGCACAATGGTTAGGCCCGCGGCACGGGAAAGCGGCGACAGGAGGGAACCTTGACCGGTTATCTGACCACGCATGTTCTGGACACCGCGCGGGGCCGGCCCGCCGAGGGGATCGCCATCGCGCTGTACCGGATCGGCGGCACACGCGAGAAGATCGCCGAGGCGGTGACAAACGCCGACGGGCGCACCGACAAGCCGATCCTTCCGGCGGAGATCTTCCAGGTCGGCACCTACGAGCTGGTCTTCTTCGCCGGAGACTACCTGCGCCGCACCGGGCAGGCGGGGGCGGACCCCTTGTTCCTCGACCAGGTGCCGATCCGTTTCGGCATGGCGGAGGCGTCGCACTACCATGTGCCGCTGTTGCTGTCGCCCTACGGGTATTCGACGTATCGGGGCAGCTAGAGCCTGTCGCGCTCAGTTGGATTCATGGCCTCACCATCGCCGCCGAGGCAGCGTTCGCGACAGCGAATGCGTGCGGCGGTGTTGGTGAGGGCGATTGTGCGCGACATGCTCTAGGGTCAGCCGGGAAAATCCAGCACCAGCCGGGCGCCGTCGTCCTCGATGGTGTGCTCCAGCGTGCCGTCAAGCTGCGTCGCGGCGGCGTCGACCAGCGCGCGGCCCAGGCCCTCGGCGCGGCTCGGTTCGTGGCTGCGGCCCTGTGCGCCGACACCATCGTCGTTCAAGGCAAGCCGCATCCTTGCGTCGCCCAGCCGCTCCAGTGCGACCGAGATGGTGCCGTGACGGCCATCCGGGAAGCCGTGCTTGATCGAGTTGGCGGTAAATTCGCTGACGATCATCGCCAGGGCGGCGGCCTTTTCGGCGGGCATCGGGCAATGCGCAAGGTGGGTCGACAGTGTCACCCCTTCGGGCCCGCCGGTGTCGAGCAGGGAACAGATCCGCCTCAGATAGGCGGCGGCGTCCAGCGTCCGGGCATCGGTCGCCGTCTGCAACTCCTCGTGCAGCGCGCCCACCGAATCGATGCGCCGCTGCACCGCCGCCAGCACCTCGGCCGCCGCGGGATCCGAGAGGCCGCGGGCATAGAGCCGCACCAGCGAGGCGACGGTCTGGAGCGAGTTCTTGACCCGGTGGTCGACCTCGCGCCGCAGGGTCTCGCGCTCGCGCAGGGCCTGGCGCAGTTCGAGCTGTTTCATTACCTGCCGCGCCAGCACGCGCAGGGCGTTGCGCTGCTCGCCGGTGAGGTGGCGCGGGTGGTCGTCCAGCACGCAGAGCGTGCCGATGGGCAGGCCGTTTTCGGTCAGAAGCGGCGCGCCCGCGTAGAACCGCAGCGCGCCGTTGCCGATGCAGAGCGGGTTGTCCAGGGTGCGGGGATCGGCGGCCGTGTCGGCGATCTCAAGCAGGTCGTCCGACAGGATCGCGTGCGAGCAGATCGAGCGGTCGAGCCCCGTCTCGCTGGCGCCGAGGCCGGTTTCCGCCTTGAACCACTGCCGGTCCTCGCCGACCAGGCTAATCAGGGCGATGGGCGTGCCGCAGAGCTGCGCGGCCAGATCGACGAGGTCGTCGAAATCACGCTCGCGCGGGGTATCGAGGATGTCATAGGCCCGAAGCGCCGCAAGGCGTTCGGGCTGTCGCACATGGGTGTCGGCCAGCATCTGTGTGGTCAGGTCACGCGTTACAATCTCACAATCCTGATTCCGCTAGCAAAGCCCTGCAGGATTTCCAACAAACAATACATTACAACTGCAACATGCGTCGGCGCGACCTTGCCGAAAACGGAACCGCCACCGGCGCTTTCGCGTTTCGCTGCGGGATCAACTGCGATACCTCTGGTGGACAGGGTGCGCGGATGTAAAGGGTGACGGGGCGCGTGGCGGAACTCTCAGGCCAGGTCAGGGCAGGGCGCATCGCCTGGGCGATTTCCGGATGGCTTTTTGCATTTCCGCTTCATGCCTTCGAGGTCAACGTGACCGCGCCTGAGGCCATTGCCGACGACCTGCGGGGCGCGTCGGCGACAGTGGCGGCGAAAACCGCCAAGGTGGAGGGCGCGCAGGAGGTCTATGCCGCCGCGCTGTCGGATTACCGGACGCTGGTGCAGGTTCTGTACGACGCCGGATACTTCAGCCCCTCGGTCTCGATCCGCCTGGACGGCCGCGAGGCGGCGGAGATTTCGACGCTGAACCCGCCGACCCGCGTGGCGAAGGTGGTGATCGCCGTCGATCCCGGCCCGCGCTTCCGCTTTCGCACCGCGCGGATCGCGCCGCTTGCCCCCGGGACCGAACTGCCGCCGGAGTTTGCCCCCGGCCAGCCCGCCGGAACCGGCATCATCCGCGAGGCGGGGTTTGCCGCCAAGGACGGCTGGCGGCGGGCGGGTTACGCCAAGGTCGGGTTCGGCCGCCAGCGCATCGCCGCGCTGCACCCGAGCGCGGAGCTGGATGCCGATATCGAACTGCTGCCCGGCCGCCAGCTGCGCTTTGGCCGCCTGTCGGTCAGCGGGCAGGAGAACGTGCGCGAGGCCGCGATCCGCAAGATCGTCGGCATCCCGACGGGCGAGATCTACGACCCGGCCACGGTCCAGCGCATGGGCGCGCGGCTGCGGCGCACCGGCACCTTCAAGTCCGTCTCCATCGTCGAGGCCCCGGTGGCCAATGCCGACGGCTCGCTCGACTTCACCGCCGAGGTCGTGGAACAGCTGCCCCGCCGGATCACCTTCGGCGCCGAGGTGCAGTCGCGGTCGGGCGTGAACCTGTCGGCGGTCTGGCTGCACCGCAACCTCTTCGGCAATGCCGAGCGCCTGCGGCTCGAGGCCGATATCCGCAACATCGGCGGCGACCAGGACATCGACGGCAAGCTGGCGGTGCGGCTCGACAACCCGGCGCGGCTGGGAAAGGACAACAACGTCTTCTTCCTGGCTGAGCTGGAGCGGATCGAGCGGCTGCATTACAACATGGACCGCTTCCTGGTCGGCATCGGCCTGCGCCGCACGAAGTCCGACCAGCTGTTTGGCGAGGCCGCGCTGACCTTCAGCACGGCGCGGGCGACGGATGCCTATGGACGGCGCGATTTCACCCTGGTCTCGCTGCCGGTCCACGTCCAGTGGGACCGGCGCGACTCTACCACCAACCCGACGCGCGGCTTCTACATCGACGGGAAGGTGACGCCTTTCGCCGGGCTGAACCAGTCGGCGTCGGGCATTGCCGCCTCGCTCGACGCGCGGGGCTATCTGAGTTTCACGCAGTCCGGGTCGGTCACGCTGGCGGGCCGGCTGCAACTGGGCAGCGTCGGCGGCGCGAAGCTGGAAGAGATTTCGCCCGACCTGCTGTTCTTCTCGGGCGGTGCCGGGACGGTGCGCGGGCATCCCTACCAGTCGCTGGGCATCCCGGTCGGCACCGATATCGCGGGCGGGCGGTCGCTGCTGGTGGCGAGCGCGGAACTGCGCGCCAAGGTCAGCCAGAAGATCGGGCTTGTCGCCTTTTATGATTACGGCGCGGTGGACCGGCAGGGGTTCGTGACCTCGGGCGCCGAGTCCCACGCGGGCGCTGGGATCGGGCTGCGCTATGACATCGGGGCCTTCGGGCCGATCCGTTTCGACATCGCCATGCCGGTCAGCGGGCGCACCGATGACGGGCTGCAATTCTACCTTGGCATCGGGCAGTCCTTCTGATGCGGCGTCTCCTGGTCCTTTCCACCTGTCTCACCCTCGCCACGCCGCTGGCCGGGCAGGAGCGGGGCGGCTTCATCGTCGAATTTCTCGAGGATTCGCTGTCGGGCGACAACCGGTTCGTCACCGTCACCGGGCTGGAGGGCGCGCTGAGCAGCCGCGCGACCTTGCAGCAACTGACCGTCGCCGATGACGAGGGCGTCTGGCTGACGATCAACAACGCGGTGCTGGACTGGAACCGCTCGGACCTGCTGCGCGGCAACCTCAACGTCAACAACCTGAGCGCCGAGAGCATCGTCGTCGCGCGGCCCCCCGGCACCACCGGCGGCGATCTGCCTGCGCCCGAGGCGCAGCCGTTCGCGCTGCCGGACCTGCCGGTCGGGATTTCCATCGACCGGCTGAACGTCGGGCGGCTGTCGCTTGAACAGCCTGTGACCGGGATCCCGGCGGAGCTGACGGTGGACGGGCGGCTGTCGCTGATCGGCGGGGCGCTGGATACCGACGTGAGCGTGGAGCGGCTGGACCGCCCCACCGACCGGATCGCGCTGAAGGCGACCTATGCCAACGACACCGCGCAGATCGGGCTGGACCTGAGCGTGACCGAGGCCGAGGGCGGGCTGGTGTCGGAGCTGCTGGAGATTCCCGGGCGGCCCTCTGTCACCCTGACCGTAAAGGGCGACGGGCCGGTCGGCGACTTCGCCGCCGATATCGCGCTGGCGACGGCGGGGGTGGATCGCGTGACCGGGCAGGTCACGCTCGGCAGCGTCGAGGAGGGCGGCCTGGCCTTCCGCGCCGACCTGGGCGGCGACGTGACGCCGATGCTGGCGGAAAGCTATCGCGCCTTCTTCGGGACTGACGCGCGCCTGACGTTGAGCGGTCAGCGCGGCGGCGATGGCAGCCTGACGCTGCCGGATGTCTCGGTCACGGCCAATGCGCTGAACCTGTCCGGCGCGGTGGAGATCGACGGGGCGGGCGTGCTGCAACGCGCCGACCTGGCCGGGACGATCCAACCGCCCGAGGGCGAGACGGTCGTGCTGCCGCTGGGCGAACCGGCGGTGCAGGTGCGCGGGGTGCGGCTGGACGGCGGGTTCGACCTGGCCGAGGGCAACACCTGGCGGCTGGACGCCGTGGTCGATGGCCTGCTGCGTGCCGATGTGGCGGTGGAAACGGCGACCATCAGCGCCGCGGGCACCTTCGACCAGGGCGAGAAGGCGAGCCTCGACGGCACGCTGAAGGCCGCGCTGGAGGGGTTGAAGCTGACCGACGAGGCCCTGCAACAGGCGGTCGGGTCCGACGTGCAGCTTGAGGGCGGGTTCGCCTCGACCGGCACCGGCGAGTTGTCCCTGCAACGGATGATCCTGACCGGCGCCGACTATGCCGCGCAACTGTCGGCGCGGATCGATGGGCTGGAGAGCGGGTTCGCCGTGGACGGCCAGATCGACGTCGAGGCCAATGACCTGTCGCGCTTCGCCGGGCTTGCCGGTATCGACCTTGGCGGCGCGGCGACCCTGCGGCTGGCGGGGAAGGGCACGCCGCTGGGCGGGGCCTTCGACTTTCAGCTCTCGGGCCAGGCGGACGGGCTGTCGAGCGGCATCGCCGCCGTCGACCCGCTGATCGGCGGGCTGACCACGCTGTCGCTCGACGCGCGGCGGGACGAGACCGGGACGCACCTGCGATCCTTCTCGCTCGACGGTGAGGCGATCAATGCCAGCGCGCAGGGGACGTTGCGCACCGGCGAGGCCGACCTGACCTTTCGCGCCGCGCTGGACGACCTTGGCGTGGTGGTCCCGGCGCTGCCGGGTCCGGTCACGCTGGCGGGCGACCTGGCGCAGCGCGGCGAAAGCGTCACGGGCGAGGTGCGCCTGACCGCGCCCGGGGGCACCTCGGCGGTGGTCAACGGCACCGCCCGCACCAGCGGCGCGGTGAACGTCGCCTACCGCGCGCAGTTCAGCGCCCTGTCGCGGCTGGTTCCGGCGCTGGAGGGGGTCGTGGCCCTGCAAGGCAATGCAACCCGCGACACGGAAAGCCTCTGGACCGTCACCGCCGGGGCCAGCGGCACGGCGGGGCTGTCGGGCCAGTTCCGTGCGGGCTTCAACGAGCTGACGGGCGTCGCCGACATCGGCTTTGACGCGGGGCTGGACCGGATCGAGCGGCTGGTGCCGCAGATCAAGGGCCGCCTCGCCGCGCGCGGCGTCGCCAGCCGCAGCGAGGGCGCGACCTGGAAGGCCACGCTGCGCACCGATGGCACGGCAGGCATCGCG
This sequence comes from Pseudooceanicola sp., assembly GCA_020441135.1. Taxonomy (GTDB): domain Bacteria; phylum Pseudomonadota; class Alphaproteobacteria; order Rhodobacterales; family Rhodobacteraceae; genus Seohaeicola_A. The sequence goes on along the minus strand of JAGRMS010000009.1, from coordinate 20,490 downwards.
GGCAGTTTCGGCGCCACCTACGAAGAACCGACCGGCATCGCCAAGCTGGACTTCGACGCGGTGTTCGAGCGGCTGGAACGGCTGGTGCCGCAGCTGCGCGGCGACCTTGCCGCGAAGGGCAACGCCGAACGCGGCGGCGAGGGGCACTGGCAGGGGGAGGCGGACGTCGAAGGCTCGGCCGGCCTCTCGGGCCGGTTCGACGCCAACTACGACGAAAGCAACGGCAACGTGGCGCTGGCCTTCGACGCGGCGCTGGCGCGGCTGGAGCGGATCGTGCGCCAGTTCCCCGGCACGCTGACCGCCGAGGGGCTGGCTTCGCGTCAGGGCACCGACTGGACGGTGGACGTGGACGCCACCGGCCCCGGCGGCATCCAGGCGGCGCTGGCCGGTGACTACGACCAGGCCGCCAACCGCGCCGACCTGACGGCCAGGGGGCAGGCGCAGCTGGGCCTTGCCAATGCCTTCATCAGCCCCAACTCGGTCGCGGGCGTGGCGCGCTTCGATCTTGGCCTGAATGGCAGCCCCGGCCTTGGCGCGCTGTCCGGCACCGTCACCACCTCGGGTGCCAGCGTCGCCATCCCGGCGGTCGCCCAGGCGCTGACCGGCATCGACGCCACGGTGCGGATGAACGGCGGCACCGCGCAGGTCAGCGCCTCGGGCGGGGTGCGGGCGGGCGGCACCTTTTCCGCCAATGGCAGCGTCGGGTTGGAGGCGCCGAACACCGCCGCCATCGACATCGGTCTGAACGGCATCGTGCTGACCGACAACCTCAGCTATTCCACCACGCTGAACGGCGCCTTGCGCTTTTCCGGCCCGGCGGCGGGGGGCGGCCGCCTGTCGGGCCGCGTCGACTTCGGCGCGACCGAGATCAACGTCGCGACCGCATCCGGGGCGGTCAGCGCCGCGCCGATCCCCGAGATCACCCATGTCGGCGAAAGCGCCGCCTCGCGCCGGACCCGCGCCCGCGCCAACCTGATCGAGACCGGCAGCGGCCCGTCCCGGCCCATCGCGCTCGACCTGGTGCTGAACGCCCCGAACCGTATCTTTGCCCGGGGGCGCGGGCTGGATGCCGAACTGGGCGGCAGCATCGTGGTGGGCGGCACCACCGCCAACGTGATCCCCTCGGGGCAGATTTCCCTGATCCGAGGCGTCTTCGACATCCTCGGGCGGCGGCTACAACTGGACGAGGGGCGGATCACCATGCAGGGGCGGCTGGAGCCCTACCTGCAATTCCGCGCCAGCACCTCGACGGGCGAGGGCACGGCGACGCTGTCGATCTCGGGCCCGGTCGACGCGCCGGTGATCGCGGTCACTTCCGTCCCCGAGCGCCCCAGCGAGGAGGCTCTTGCGCTGCTGCTGTTCGGCGACAAGTTCACCGAACTGTCGCCCCTGAAGATCGCCCAGCTTGGCGCGCAGCTGGCCACGCTGGCGGGGGGCGGCGGCGGCATCCTTGGCAATATCCGCAGCGGTCTGGGCGTCGATTCGCTGGATGTGGGCACCGATGACGACGGCAACGCCAAGGTCGGCGTCGGGTCGTACATCAGCGAGAAGGTCTATGCCGACGTGAACGTCAATGCCCAGGGCGAGACCGAGATCAACCTGAACCTCGACCTGACCGATTCCCTGACGCTGAAGGGGTCCGTCGGCAATACCGGCGATACCGGGGTTGGCCTGTTCTTCGAACGGGACTACTGAAGAGTCGACACTCAGCAGGAAGCGGCAGATGACCTTCACCACCCGGCCCGAAATCACCGGCACCTTCGGGGCCGTCGCCTCGACCCACTGGATCGCCTCGGCGGTGGGGATGCGGATGCTGGAGCTTGGCGGCACCGCCGCGGATGCCGCCGCCGCCATGGGCTTTGTGCAGACAGTTGTAGAACCCCACCTGAACGGTCCGCTGGGCGACATGCCGCTGCTGGTCTGGCCGGCGCAGGATGACAACCCGACGGTGATCTGCGGGCAGGGTGTCGCGCCATCCGGCGCCACCATCGAACACATGCGCGGGCAGGGGCTGGAGATGATCCCCGGATCGGGCCTGCTTGCCACCGTGGTGCCGGGAGCCTTCGGCGCCTGGATGCTGCTGCTGCGCGACCATGGCCGTCTGCCCCTGCGCACGGTGCTGGAGCCGGCGATCCACTACGCCCGGGCGGGTCATCCCCTGCTGCCGCGCGCCGCGGCGATCATCGGCGGGCTGGCAGAGTTCTTCGCCACCGAGTGGCCCACCAGCGCCGCCACCTGGATGCCGGGCGGGCAGGCGCCGAAGGCCGGGGCGCTTTTCGCCAACCCGGTGCTGGCCGACACCTGGGAGCGGCTGCTGAGCGAAGCCGAAGCCGTGAGCGGGCGCGAAGCCCAGATCGAGGCGGCGCGGCGCGCCTTCTACGAGGGGTTCGTGGCCGAAGCGGTGGACGCCTGGATGCGCGAGGCCTGCGTGATGGACGCGGCGGGCGCGCGGCGCAAGGGCGTGCTGACCGGGCAGGACATGGCGGGCTGGCAGGCGAGCTACGAACCGGCGCTAGGCACCGACTACCACGGCTGGCAGGTGATGAAGCCGGGCTTCTGGTCGCAGGGGCCGACGTTCCTGCAATCGCTGCGACTTTTGGAGGCGCTGGAGGTCGACCCCGACGACCCCGCCGCCTTCGCCCATACCGTCAGCGAGGCGATGAAGCTCGCCTTCGCCGACCGCGAGGCCTATTACGGCGACGCCCCCGGCGACTGGCCGCGCGACATCCTGCTCGACGCAGGTTATGCCGATGAGCGCCGCGCGCTGATCGGCCCGCAGGCGTCGCTGGAGCAGCGCCCGGGCCGCATCCCCGGATTCGAGCACCTTGCCGAAGCCGCCATCGCCCGCGCCGCGCGCAAGGCGCAGGCCAGGGGCATCGGCGCGGGCGAACCGACGATGGCGCACCTGTCGCAGCGGCGCGGCGATACCGTGCACCTCGACGCGGTGGATCGCTGGGGCAACATCGTCTCGGCCACGCCCTCGGGCGGCTGGCTGCAATCCTCGCCGGTGGTGCCGGGCCTTGGTATGGCGCTGAACAGCCGCGCGCAGATGTTCTGGCTCGACGACGGGCTGCCCACCTCGCTGGTCCCGGGCACCCGTCCGCGCACCACGCTGTCGCCCTCGATGGCGCGCGCCCCGGACGGGACACGGGTGGCCTTCGGCACGCCGGGCGGCGACCAGCAGGACCAGTGGCAGCTGATCTGGTTCCTGCGCCTCGTCCACCAGGGACTGAACCTGCAGGAGGCGGTGGACGCCCCGCTGTTCCACACCGCGCATTTCCAGTCATCCTTCTGGCCCCGCGAAGCGCGCCCCGGACACCTGATGGTGGAACCCGCCATCGGCGAGGCCGCCATCGCCGACCTGCGCGCGCGCGGTCACGCCGTCGAGGTCGCCGAACCCTGGACCGTCGGCCGCCTCACCGCCGCCGCGCGTGGCGCCGACGGCTTGCTCCGCGCCGCCGCCACCCCCCGCCTGATGCAGGCCTACGCCATCGGACGGTGAACGGGGCCCGATGTCCCGTCCGGGTCTTCCATTTGCTCCAAATATCCCCGCCGGAGGCACGCGCCGCAGGCGCGTTCCCGCGAGACGCCAAAGCGATGCGTAGGGCGGGGTTTACCCCGCCGCCCCCTCGACGCGCGCGGCAACCGCGTCCGGTTCGTCGAAGTCGAAGCTCTCCAGCCGCGCCGCCCGCTTGCCCGCCCGGTCGGCCGCCGTGGTGATCTGCTCCAGGTCGCCCCGCGCCTGGGCGAAGTGGCTGTTCAGCCGGTCCACCCGCTCCACCACCAGTTCCACGTCCCGGTGCAACTGCCGCAGCGTCGCGCGGATCGCCCCGGCCTGTTCGCGCATCCGCGCGTCCTTGAGGATCGCGCGCATGGTGTTCAGCGNNGCGTCGCCATGCAGGTCGTCGGCGAGACGATCCAGACCCGCGCGGCAAAGCCTTCGCGCACCAGTTCGGGGAAGTTCGCGTGCAATTCGGCATAGACCGCTTCCGAGGGCAGGAACATCAGCGCCCCGTCCGCCGTCTCGCCCTCGAGGATGTAACGCTCGGCAATCGCCCGGATATGGCCCCGCACCGCGACCCGAAGCGCCCCCTGCGCCTCCTTCACCTCCTGCGGAGTCGCCGCCCGCCGCAGCGCCTCGTACGCCTCCAGCGGAAACTTCGAATCCACCGCGATCGGCCCCGGCGGGTTCGGCAGGTGGATCAGGCAATCCGCCCGCCGCCCGTTCGACAGCGTGGCCTGAAGCGTGAAGCTGTCGCGCGGCAGCGCCTTCGACACGATGTCGGTCAGCTGGATCTCGCCAAAGGCCCCGCGCGTCTGCTTGTTCGACAGGATGTCCTGCAGGGACAGCACGTCGCCCGACAGCTTCTCGATATTGCCCTGCGCCTTGTCGATGGTGGCCAGCCGCTCCTGCAACTGCGTCAGCGAGGTCGTCGTCGCCTTGGAGGCGCCGTGCAGCGTTTCGTTCATCCGCTCCTGCATCTCGGACAGCATCGTCGCCGACTTCAGCGCGTTCTCGGACAGCCGGTCGGCCATCTGCTGCTGGACGGAGGCGAGCCGCCGCTCCATCGTCTGGATCATCGCCGCCTGCGCGTTCGCCTGGGTGTCCGAAACGGTCTGGAGCCCGCCGCGCAACTGCTCCTGCCCGAGGCTCAGCTGCTGGACATGGGCGGCGAGCCGCGCCAGTGGTTCGGCCAGGCGGGCAGAGCGGCCTGCGGCGCGGATCGAGAGGACGAGCAGCAACACCAGCAACGCCGCGAAGGCCAGCGCCCCGATCACCACGGGATCGTCCGGCGCGAAGGGAAGCGCGGTCATGTCCGCCCGAACAGCCGTTCGATATCCGCCAGCTTCAACTCCACATAGGTCGGCCGACCGTGGTTGCACTGGCCCGAATGCGGCGTCGCCTCCATCTCGCGCAACAGCGCGTTCATCTCTTCCGCGCGCATCCGCCGGCCCGAGCGGACGGAGCCGTGGCAGGCCACGCGGGACAGGATCGCCTCGATCTTCGCCTGCACCATCTGCGACGACCCGGTGTCGTCCAGCTCGTCCAGCACGTCGCGCAGCAGCGCCCCCGCGTCCACCTCACCCAGGATCGCCGGCGTCTCGCGCACCGCCACCGCGCCGCCGCCGAAGGGTTCGACGGTCAGTCCGAGGCGCGAAAGCTCGTCGGCCACCTCCATCAGCCGGGCACAGTCGTTGGCCGTCAGGTCCACGATCTCCGGGATCAGCAGCGCCTGCGCGGCGACGCCACTCTCGGCCATCTGGCGCTTCAGTTTCTCGTAGACCAGCCGTTCGTGCGCCGCGTGCTGGTCGACGATGACCATGCCGCTGGCCGTCTGGGCGATGATGTAGTTGCCATGCATCTGCCCCCGTGCGGCGCCGAGCGGCAGCGTCTCGTCCTCCGGTTCTGCCTCGACAGTCCGGGCCGACCATTGTTGCGCCATCTCGGCAAAGGCCGGGGTCCGCGCCGAATAGGCCGCCGTACGCGCACCAAGCGAGGGGCGGTCCATCTGGTAGACCCGCGCCGGAGTCTCGGGTCGAGCCGCGCCCAGCACCCCCGCAGCGACGGTGGAGGACGCCCTTTGGCCCCCTTCGGCCAGCGCGTGGCGCAGGGCCGAGACGATCAGCCCGCGCGCGAGGCCGGGATCGCGGAAGCGTACCTCGGACTTGGCGGGGTGGACGTTGACGTCCACCAGCTCGGGATCGCAGTCGATGAACAACGCCGCCGCCGGGTGGCGGTCGCGGGCCAGCACGTCCATGTAGGCCGCCCGCAGCGCGCCGTAGAGCATCTTGTCGCGCACGGGCCGGGTGTTGACAAAGAGGAACTGCGCCACCGCCGCGCCGCGCGAATAGGTCGGCAGGGCGGCCAGCCCGAAGAGGTGCAGCCCCTCGCGCATGGCGTCGATCCGCAAGGCGTTGTCGGTGAAGTCGCGGCCCAGGATGCCCGCCAGCCGCCCCGACAGCGCATCGAACAGATCGCCGGTCTCGGCATCTGCCCGGAACAGCTCGCGCCCCTCGCCGTCGCCCGAGACATCGCGCAGCACGAAGGCCACCCCCGGTTCCGCCATCGCCAGCCGCTTGACCACATCGGTGATCGCCTGCGTCTCGGACCGGTCCGAGCGCAGGAACTTCAGCCGCGCCGGGGTGGCATAGAACAGGTCGCGCAGTTCGGCCACGGTGCCGCCGCGCAGGGCGGCGGGGCGGACGGGGTCCATGACGCCGCCGCTGACCCGGATGCTGGCGGCGGTCTCGCCCGCGACCCGGCTGGTCAGCGTCAGTCGGCCTACCGCGCCGAGAGACGGCAGCGCCTCGCCGCGAAACCCGAAGGTATGGATGTTCAACAGGTCCGACCCGTCGATCTTCGAGGTCGCGTGCCGCGCCAGTGCCAGCGGCAGGTCGTCTGCCGGGATGCCGCAGCCGTCGTCGGTGACCCGGATCAACGTCTTGCCGCCGTCGGCGATTTCGACCGTGACCCGCGTCGCGCTCGCGTCGATGGCGTTCTCCACCAGTTCCTTGACCGCCGAAGCCGGGCGTTCCACCACCTCGCCCGCCGCGATGCGGTTGATGGCCGAGTCGTCCAGCTGGCGGATCACGGGGCGAAAGTCGCCGATATGGGGGTTCGCGCGGTTCATGCCGCTATCCCTAGCATGTTCGAACGCGATTCCGCCAGCCCTTGACGGGGCCGCGCGGGCGTTGGATTGCTGCGGCATGACACGCTCTCCCTACCAGGTTCCGGGCTTCTATGACGAGGCAATCGCCGCCGGACGGCACCGCGCCATCGTCGGCGGGCGCTGGGACGAGACGGGCAGGGCGCAGATGGCGGCGCTGCTGGAGGCGGGGCTGTTGCCGCAGCACCACCTGCTGGACATCGGCGCGGGGGCGCTGCGGCTGGGGTGCAAGGCGGTGCCTTACCTCGATCCGGGACACTACTGGGCGACGGATGCCTCGCGCGAGATCATGCTGGCGGGACATCGGGAGGAACTGGCAGAGCCTGAGCGGCTGGATCCCGCGCACCTGATCGAGGATGCCGCGTTTGCGTTCCCTGGCATTCCCGGGGCCATCACCCACGCCATCGCCTTCGCCGTCTTCCCGCACCTGCTGCCGGAGGCGCTGGATGTTGCGCTGGCAAACCTGCGGCGGTTTCCGAGACTGGAGCGCGTCCTCTTCACCGTCTTCGTCGCGGAGGCCGGAACGGAGGGTGGTCCGGTCCGCCAGCCCGATGGCGTCGTCACCCACCGCACCCGCGCGCCCTTTCACATCCTCGAAAGCGAGGTCCGCGCCGAAGGCTGGCGGATCGAGCGCCAGCCCCGGATGCTGCCCCGGGGCCAGGTTCTGTTCATCGCTCAGCCGTCGAGCGCCACCTGAACCAGCGCGGTATGGGCGCTGCATCCCTGCCCGAGGCGGGACGTCCCGACGTCCAGCGTCAGCACGTTCGGATTGCCGTGCGGGTCGATATTGCCGCCCGGGTCGCCGAACCACGCCCCCGTGGGCAGCGCCACGACGCCGGGGCGGATGCCGTCCGACACCTGTGCCCGCGCCCGCGCCGCGCCGCGGGCGTTGTACACGCGCAGGAGGTCGTCCTGCCGGATGCCCCGCGCCGCCGCGTCGTCGGGGTGGATCACCAGCCGCTCGGGCCGCGCGCCCTCGACATCCGCCAGCGCGCATTCCAGCTGGCTGTGGAGCTTGTCCGAGGGCTGGGGCGAGACCATGTGCAGCGGGGCCTCAGCGGTCGCCGTCCCCAGCCATTCCTGCGGCGGCAGCCAGACCGGGTGGCCGGGGCAGTCGTCGTAGTGGAAACCTGCGATGGTTTCCGAAAAGATCTCGATCCGGCCCGAGGGCGTGCCCAGCGGCGCGGTTTCGGGGTCATCGCGGAACGGCCGGAACAGCGAGCGTTCGCTGTCGTCGGCCTGGATCGGCAGCTTGAGCCAGTTCTGCGCCTTCAGGCCCGCGTAGTCCGGCAGGGCTATCCCCTGTTCCTCTGCCAGCCTGCGGTATTCGCCGTAAAGTTCGGGCAGCCAGTCGTCCGCAGTCCGTCCTTCGGTGAAGACGTCCCCTGCGCCAAGCCGTTCCGCCAGCCCCGCGAAGATCGCGTAATCGTCCCGCGCCTCGCCCACGGGGGCGATCAGGCGGGGCATGTGGAAGAGGTAGTCGTCGAGCGGCGAACGCCCGATGTCCTCGCGTTCATACGGAGTCGTCGCCGGGAACACGATGTCGGCGCGCTTGGCGGTGGGCGTCCACCAGGGTTCGTTGACGATCACCGTCTCGGGCTTCGTCCAGGCCTCGTGCAGGCGGTTCAGGTCTTGATGGTGATGGAACGGGTTGCCGCCGGCCCAGTAGACCAGGCGGATATCGGGGTAGGGGCCGCGTTTGCCGTTGAAGTCGTAGGGTTCGCCGGGATGCCGCAGCATGTCGCCGATCCGGGCGACCGGGATCACCGTGCCGACCGGGTTCGTCAGCTGCGAGAATGTCATGCCCCGCATCCCCCGGAACGACTTGCCGACACCGCCGATCGCGCCATAGCCGAAGCCGACGCCGCCGCCCGGCAAGCCGATCTGCCCCAGCATTGCCGCCAGCACGGTCGCCATCCAGTAGGGCTGTTCTCCGTGCTCGCCCCGTTGCAGCGACCACGCGACGGTAATCAGGGTCCGGGTCGAGGCCATGCGCCGCGCCAGGGCGCGGATGCGGTCGGGCGACACATCGCAAAGGGGCGCGGCCCACTCGGGCGTTTTGGGGAGGCCGTCCGTATCCCCCAGCAGGTAGCGGCGGAATTGCGGATACCCCACCGTGCAGCGGTCGAGGAAGGCCCGGTCGGCCAGGCCTTCGGTCTCCAGCACATGGGCCAGCGCCAGCATCAGCGCGGTGTCCGAGGCCGGGCGCACCGGCAGCCAGTCGCAGCCCTCCGGCGCGTCGACGCGCTGGGGCGAGACGTTGAGACACATCATGCCCTTGCCGAGGAACCGTTCGAACCAAGGCCCGGTGACGTGTTCGCTGACGCCGCCCATGCTGACCTTGGAGTTCTTCGGGTTGATCCCGCCGAACATCACCAGCGTCTCGGTGTGGTCGTGGATGGTCTGGTAGCTGTCCTGATGCTCGTAGAGATAGGCGAGGAAGTTCTTGCCGATCACATGCGGCATGATCGCCTGCGCGCAGCCGGTCGAATAGCTGCCGAAGGAGGCGACATAGCCGCCGATGGCATTGAGGAACCGGTGCGCCTGGCTTTGCGCGTGGTGGAACCGCCCGGCGGAGGACCAGCCGTAGGAGCCGCCGAAGATCGCCTCGTTGCCGTGCTCCTGCCGGATGCGCCCGATCTCGGTGGCCGCGATGTCCAGCGCCTCGTCCCAGGGCAGTTCGACGTAATCGCCGTCGCCCCGGTTGCGGTCGCGGGAGGCGAGCCAGGCCCGGCGGATCGACGGGCGGGCCACTCGGCTGCGGTGGTGGACGGCCTGCGGCAGGATGTCGGGGATGTGGTGCGGCCCGGGGTCGGGGGCGAAGGGGCGGGTGGCGACGATGGCGCCGTCCTCGACATCGACCTCGAAGGCGCCCCAGTGGCTGGATGTCACCTTGGTGAATTTCGTCATGGGAACCTCCGGTTGCCCCTTCGCTACCACGCCTCACTCCATCCGCGCCAGAGCGCGGCTCAGCGGGGCCAGCGCCGCCCCGGCCTCGCGGAACAGGGCGAAACGGTCATCGTAGAAGGCGCGGCGCTGCGGGTCCGGGTCGTAGCGGGCCCCCTCGGGCGGCTGCGCGCCGCAGCTGCGGCCCTGCGCCACGCGGGCTGCACCCATCAGGCCGGTTTCGGTGTTCGACGGCACCAGCACCGTGCGGTTCAGAACGTCGGCCTTCATCTGGCAGAGCGCGGGCGTGCCGGACAGCCCGCCGGAGAAACAGACGTGGCTGACCTCGGCGCCGGTTGCGCGCTCCGCCCGCTTCAGTATCTCGCGGGACAGGTAATTCATTCCCTCCGCGACGCTGCGCAGCATGTCCGCCCCGTCATGCGCCGCCGAAAGCCCCAGGAAGGCCCCGCGCAGGGCGGGATCCCAGAAGGGCGTCCGCTCGCCATCCAGATAGGGCAGGAACAGCGGCCCGCCTGGACGCGCGCCCAAGGCCGAGGCCAGCGCCGCCGCGGGTTCGGCGCGGGGGAAGAAGCGGCGCAGCGCCCATGTGAGCCGCGTCGCCGCGCCCTGGCTGGGGCCGCCGAGTTGCCAGAGGCCGGGGCCCCAGTCGACGGACAAGAGGCCCTGCGCCTCGAACCGTTCCGAGGCGATGACGCCCGAGACATCGCTTGTCCCCGAGATCGCATAGCCCACGCCGGGCACCAGGGCGCCGGACCCCAGCACGCAGGCCCAGGTGTCGATGGAGCCGTTGTAGACCGGCACGCCCGCCAGCGGTCCCTGCGCCACCGCGCCGACCTCGGCAAAAGGCGACAGCGTCTCGGGCAGCAGCTCGGGGTCGACGCCCAGCTGCTCCAGCAACCCCGGATCGACCCCAAGCACCCGCGTCATCGGGGTTTGCGAGATGGTGTCCGACACCGCCCGGCCGGTCAGGCGCAGGTTCAGATAGTCCTTCGGCTCCAGCACCCGCGCCACCCGCGCCCAGATGCCCGGTTCTTCGCGCTGCACCCAGACCATCCGCGCCAGAGGGTCGAACGGCCCGAGGCCGGGAATGTCCAGCGCCGAGGCCCGCGCGTCCTGAAAGGTGATCGCCGGGCGCAGCACAGCGCCGTCGGCGTCGAGAAACACCTGCGTCCGGGTAAACCCGCAGCCCGCGACCGCCGTCACGCGGGCCAGGTCATGATCGGCCCCCAGCGCCTCGATTGCCGACTCGAGCGCCGCCCACCAGGCTTCCGGGTCCGCCTCGCAGCGTTCGCGGTCCACGCGGATTTTCAGCTTGCGCCGCACCGAGGCGACAAAGCCGCCATCCGCGCCGACCAGCGCCGCGCGCAGGCTGCTGCCGCCCAGGTCATAGGCCAGAACGTATGACATTGTTCCCCGATCCCGTTGTCCCAAGGGGGATAGGCCATGCCCGTGCAATCGGCAATCAGTGCCGGGTGTCGCCGCTGAGGATATAATGCGCCAGCGCATCGGCGCTGAGGTCGCCCTCAAGCGTCACCTGGTTGCGCCCGGTGCGCAGGATCGTCACCCGGTCGGCCAGCGCCGCCACGTCCTGCATCGCGTGGCTAATCAGGATGACGGTCTTGCCCGCCTTCTTGAGCGAGCGCACCAGTTGCAGAACCTGTTCCGTCTCGCGCACGCCCAGCGCGGCGGTCGGTTCGTCCAGGATCACCACGCTGGCGTTCCAGCGCAGCGCCCGGCAGATCGCCACCGCTTGCCGCTGCCCGCCCGACAACGCGTTCACCTTGGCGTTCATGTCGGTGATGGAATCGTTCAGCTGCGCCATGTAGCCGAGCGACTCCTTCCGCATCCGCGCCTTGTCCAGCAGGCGCAGGCCGAGGACGGAGCGCGTCAGCTCCGCCCCCATGAAGATGTTCTGGTAGATTGCCATATCCGGCGCGACGGCGAGATCCTGGTGGATCGTCGCCAGCCCCGCCTTCAGCGCGGCGGTGGGCGAGTCGAACCGCACCGCGCGCCCGTCGATGGCGATCTCGCCGCGGTCGGGCTGCTCGACCCCGGCGAGTATCTTGATCAGCGTCGACTTGCCCGCGCCGTTGTCGCCGCAGACGGCATGGATCTCGCCCGGGCGCACGTCCAGGCTGACACCGCGCAGCGCTTCCACCGCGCCATAGTTCTTGTGGATGCCGGTGGCCGAGATCCGCGGTGCCATGGTCTGCCTTACTTCAGGAACTGGTCGACGTTGGTCTTGTCGACCAGCGTTGCCGGGATGAACAGGTAGGGGCCGGGCACCAGGTCGGCCTTGGCCTTCCCGTCCACCGCGATCTGCTTCATCATGTCGACGGCCTTCGCGGCCATGTCCTCGAAGGGGATCGCCACGGTCGCGGTCATCATCGACCCCGGATCCTTGATCCGGCGATAGACTTCCTGCCCGCCGTCGATGGACACGAGCGACACGTCGCCCTTCTTCATCCCCGCCTCCAGCAGGATGTCGTCGATGATCAGCGCCTGGCCGTCGAAGGAGGACCAGATGCCGTTCACGTTGCCGGCGTTCTGGAGGATCAGCGCGCTCATGCCGTTGCGGACGTCATCCTGCCAGGACTTGGTGCGCGCCATCGAATGTTCGCCCAGCACCTTCACCTGCGGGTTCTCCTTCAGCACGACATCCATCACCTCGCCCCGGATGCGCGCGCCGGTGTTGGATTCGAACTTCTGCAGCAGCACGTTGCCTTCGAAGTTGATGGTGCCGAGCAGGTAGATCGCCGCTTCGGAGGCCATGACGTATTCGTTCGGCGTGACGTCGAACAGCGTGTGCGGGCTGGCGCCGGACGAGATGGTGATGACCGGAATGCCTGCGTCCTTGGCGGCCAGGAACTGCGCGTCGAACTGCACCGGCTTCGACATGCAGAGGATCATCGCGTCGACGCCCTTCTGGATCAGGTTGTCGAGCTGCGAGGCATGGGTTTCCAGCGCGCCGTTGGAATTCAGCACCTGCGTGGTCCAGCCGAGCTTCTCGGCCTCGGCCCCCACGGTATTGGCGCAGCGGGCCTGGGTTTCCGCCGACATCTGGAAGGCCACGACGCCCAGCTCGAAGGCCGCGCCCTGTGTCGCCATCGCGCCGGCCAGAGCGCCGGCGGCCATCAGAACCTTGATTTTTTTCATGTCAATTCTCCCTGTTTCCCCGTTACAGAGCGAAGGCCGCTCTCTTCAAGACAGACGCCGAAACGGCGACCGATGCGATGATGATGATGCCAAGCATGATGTCCTGGATGTAATACTGCGCCCCCAGCAGCACGAGGCCGTTCGACAGCATCACGATGATCAGCGCGCCGACGAAGGAGCCGAGGATGTTCGGCTTGGCGGGTGTGAACATGGTCATGCCCAGCAGGGTGGCGGCGATGCCGTTCAGCATGAAGTCGCCCGCCATCTGCGGCGCAGCGGACGACAGGTTGGCGACCAGGAACACCGCCGTCAGCCCTGCCGCGAGGCCCGAGAGCGTGAGGCCCAGCACCTTGCAGCCGCGGGTGTTGATGCCCGACCGGCGGGCGGCCTCTTCGTTTTCGCCCGTGGCCTGGATGTGGACGCCGGTGCGGGTCTGGGTGGACAGGATCAGCGCGGCGGCGAGGATCGCAAGGGTGAACAGGATGATGACCGGCACGACGCCGACCTTGCCGCGCCCCAGGAACAGGAAATCGGCGTCCCAGCGCCCGACAAAGGCAACGCCGCCGGTGATCATGAAGGCGAGGCCATTGGCGATGGAGGCGGTGCCGAGGGTGGAAATCAGCGAGGGCACCTTCAGCACGGTGACAAGGAAGCCGTTCAGCAGGCCCGCGACGATCCCCGTCGTCACCCCCGCCGCCACGGCCAGCGGCCAGTCCACCTCGGTCGAGATCAGGAAGCCGATCACCACCGCCGACAGGCTGCAAACGTTGGCGAAGGACAGGTCCAGTTCCGACGCGATCAGCGCGAAGGTGAAACCAAACGCCAGGATCGACAGGAAGCTGACCTGCTTCAGCACGTTCAGGAGGTTCGCCGCCGAGGCAAAGTTGGGCGCGAAGCCGAGGAGGAACAGGAACAGCGCCACCCCGGCCAGGAAGGTTCCATAGGTCTCGACGATCTGCTTGGCGTTCATCGGTTGCGTCTTATCCCAGGCATTCCGGCGGGCAGCCCTTGGTCCAGAAAGGCTCGCGGGGCCGGGTGGCGTCGTGGTCGCGGTATCCGTCGGGGGCGGGGTTCACCTCGCCCCACCAGCCATGCGCGCACATGCTGCGCCAGGCCATCTGGTCTTCGAGCGTGCGCGCGGGCGTGTCGTGCGCCGCCTTCAGCGCATCCCAGGCCGTGCGCACCGCCCGGTCGGTCGCATCGCCGGGCTCGGTGATGTAATCGTAGAAGGCGCCGGTCAGAGTCTCCATCTCGGCGGCGATTTCGGGCCATTCGTCGCGCCTCAGGTGCCAGGCCCCCAGCCAGTCCGCCACCACCGCGTCGATGGCGCCGTCGCGCCCGCGTTCGGCGAAACGCGCCGTCGTCAGCAGCATGTGCCGCGTCAGTTCCGCCGCCGCGTGATCCAGCCGCGCGCGTTCCGCCGCCGCCTTCATCGCGGCGATGGAGGCCTCCGCCCGGTCCGTCAGTTCCGCCAGCATGTGAGTCATTCCGCCGCCTTCTCTGTCACCTTATCATCCAGACCGCGCACGCACAGCGCCATCCGTTCGAACATCGCGTCCGCGTCCAGCGTCCCGATCACATGGGCGTTGGGCGGCTGTCCTCCCCGGCCCCACCAGTCGATGGTCGACCGGCCCACGGTCGGGCCTTCGGCGGTTTCGATGTCCACCCGGCAGTCGCGTCCCTCGAACAGTTCGGGCCAGAGCAGCCAGGCCACGGTGCAGGGGTCGTGCATCGGGTGCCCCTCGCCGCCGCCCAGCGACGCCCCGCCGGGGCGTTCGCGGCGCAGCATCGACAAGACCTGCGCCTGCACATGGCCGGTGTCGTCAAAGCCTGCCAGCCGGGCAGGGGAGGCGACCGCCTGGTAGGTTGCGTTCAGCGGGAACAGGGTGATCGGCACGCCCGAGTCGAAGACCACCGCAGCCGCGTGCGGGTCGACGAAGAAGTTGAACTCGGCGGCGGCGGTCATGTTGCCGAGGTCGCGCGCCCCGCCCATGATCACCAGCCGCTCGATCCTGGCCGCCACCTCGGGCGCCATCCGCAGGGCCAGGGCGATGTTGGTCAAGGGCCCCAGCGCGCAGATCGTGATCGGCTTGACGCTCGCCCGCAGCACCTCGGTCAGGTAGGTGACGGCGTGGACCTCGCGCGCCGCCTGCCGGGGCGCGGGCAGCGCCATCCCGGCCAGCCCGTCGGCGCCGCAGATGAATTCCGCCGTGTGCAGGGGCCGCATCAGCGGCCCGGCCGCCCCGGCGAAGACCGGCACCTCGGGGCGACCGGCCAGCTGGCAGATGCGCAGCGCGTTGACACAGGTCTGCTCGACCCGCACATTGCCCGCCACGGCCGTGATCCCGGCGACCTCAAGCTCGTCAGGCACGCTCAGCGCTAGAAGGATCGCCAATGCATCGTCCTGCCCGGGATCGGTATCTATGATAATCCGCTTCGTCATTCCCCGCACCTCCGTGCGCGACGGCCGCTTGTGGAGCCGATGCATTTATCTTAGCAACTAAGATACTATCTCAGTTAAGGAACGTCGCGTGCCATCTGTCAAGCCTTCGTCGGAAAGCGAAGACCGCAATGCCCGCCTGGAACGGCTCGACCGCACCATCCGCGCCGCCAGCGCCCAGCGCACGCTCTACTCGGGCGTGCTGGCCGGGAGGCTCGGTATGCACCAGACCGACCTGGAATGCCTGTTCATCATCACGCTCGGCGACAAGGTGACACCGGGCAAGCTGGCGCAGGAGACCGGCCTGACCACCGGCGCGATCACCGGGGTCGTCGACCGGATCGAACGCGCGGGCTACATCCGGCGCGTGCGCGACACCGCCGACCGCCGGCGGCTGTTCCTGGAGCCGGTGCCCGAGAAGGTCGAGGACATCCGCGCCATCAACCGCCGCGCCTTTCACGCCTGGATGCGCGAGTTGTCGCGATACTCGGAAAGCGAGCTCGACCTGCTGCTGGACTTTGCCGAAAAGAACTACGACGCCGCGGTCAACGCCACCGTGAAGCTGCGCCGCGAGGCGCGCGAGGCGGCCGAGTAGGAAACCGGTCTGTTTCCGGCCATGATTCACAAGGAATAAGCCGCCCCGAAAGGATCGGGGCGGCTGAAGAATATAAATGAATTGGACCGGGCGCGCCCGGAATGCTAAATCGGTGAAGCAATCTACTTTCTTTCGTTCGTCACTCACGACCGGAACGATGGGTAAGGGATACTGTACGAGTCGGTGAGGCCGCATGACCCAAATGGATCAAAAGCGCAGGGATCGGTGACGGGAGCGGTCCGATAGAGGGGTCTTCCAGACACTATGTGGCGGGATCCGGCACACGCGACCGCGTGATTGCCGCGATCTACGAATCGGTGATCCGGCCCGAGCTTTATGGCGAATTCATGGATGCCTGGGACGACCACATCCAGTCCGCCATCGCGGCGCAGACCGCCACCACCAGCGACATCCCCCCGGACGAGATCGAGATCGACCCCGAATTGGGCGCGCATTTCGTCCGCGCCTACGAGATCCTGGAACAGATCGGCCGCCGGTCGGACCCGCGCACGCCGCTGGACAAGTATTCGACCGCCGACGGCTTTGCCCTGGTCCTGACGTTGCGCGGCAAACACCTCGCCGCCAGTCGCCGCGCCATGACGCTGCTGGGCAAGGACGCGACGCTGAGCACCCTTCGCGACGAGCTTACCGGCACCTCGGGCGAAGTGTTGGCGCAGCTGGTGCGCGCCGGGCTGGAAGGCGAGGGCGACCCGCCGCCCGTCGTGCTTGCCACCGCGCTGGAGCCGCGCCACCTGATGGCCCGGCTGGAACCGGGGCTGGCGGGGCAGGGGCCTGCGCTGGTGATCGAGGCGATGGAGTATCACTGGAGCGCGCCTGCCGAGGCGATGCTGGTGGCCTCCTTCGGGTTGTCGCGGGCCGAGGTCGACGTGGTGCGCCAGTTGCTGGCGGGCCGCAGCCTGCGGCAGATCGCCGAACAGTCGGGCCGGTCGGAACATACCGTGCGCAACCAGGCCAAGGCGGTGCTGGCCAAGACCGGCGCGCCGGGGCAGGTCGATCTGATCCGCCTGATCGTCTACCTCATCAACCAGCACGAGGCCGGGCAGACCCGGTCGAACGCCGCGCCGCTGCCCTTCGCGATGATGCCCTCGGGCGACGGGCGCGAGGTGCAGGTCTGCCGGATGGAGAACGACGGCAAGCGGTCGGTGCTGTTCTTCCACGGAATGCTCGACGGCATGGCGCCGCTGCATCACCTGCGCGACCGCTTCCGCCAGCGCGGGCTGACGGTCTATGCCGCCGCCCGCCCGGGCTTTGGCCGCAGCACGCCGATCACCCGTCACGAGGCCGGCATCGACGCGGTAGCCGAGGATATCGCCCGCGTGATCGACCGCCACGGGCTCGACCGCCCGGTGATCCTTACCCAGCTGGGCGGCTCGCTTTACGGCCATGCCGTTGCCAGCCGCCTGGGCAACCGCGTGTCGGGGCTGGTCGCCGTCTCGGGCACCTCGCCTTTCACCCGGCTCGCCCAGTTCACCCGGATGGCGCCGCGCCAGCGCGTCGTCGCCTATACCGCCCGTTTCGCCCCGGCGCTGCTGCCGACTGTCTTGCGCGCGGGCATCTCGCAGATCGACGGCAAGGAGATCGGCGATTTCCTGGATGCGCTGTTCAAGCCCGGAACCCACGATTCCGACATGATCCGCCGCCTCGGCCTCGCCTCGGTGCTGCACTCGGGCTTCCGTTTCGCGGTCGAACAGGGCCCGGCGGGCTTCGCCGCCGACAGCCACTTCATCGTCCGCGACTGGAGCCGCGAGATCGCCCGTCTGGACACCCGTGCCATCTACATCAACGGCGCGCACGACCAGGTGGTCGATTCGGACTTTGTCGTCGCGGGCATGGCCGGGCGTCAGAACGTCGAGGTGCGCGTGCTGGCGGACACCGGCCAGCTGACGATGTACGAACGCCCCGACCTGGTGCTTGACGCGGTGGACGAGGTCTTTGCGTCGGCAGTGGCCGAAGCCTGACCCGTTTGCCCATTTTTTGGGCATAGACCGGACGGCGCGCGTCATTGTTCCCATGACGGCCTTGCCGCCGCAGCGCCGGATGCTGCACCTGCACGGTATGGATGCCCCGCTGACCATCGTTGTCGTCGAACAGGACCGCGACCGCGCGCTGGCGATCGTCGACGCGCTGAAGGACGCCGGCGACTGCGAGGTGGTGGTGATCGGCCAGTCCTCGGGCCTCGCCCGCCGGATCGCCGCGCATTCCCCCGACGTGGTGCTGATCGACATCGAGAACCCGACGCGCGACATGCTGGAGGAACTGACGCTTGCCTCCGGTCCGCTGGAGCGCCCGGTGGCGATGTTCGTCTCGGGCGCGGCCAGCGGGCTGGCGCGGCAGGCGGTGGAGGCGGGGATCTCGGCCTATGTTGTCGATGGCCTGCGCCCGGAACGGCTGAAGCCGGTGCTCGATACCGCCATCGCCCGCTTCCAGGTGTTCCAGCAGATGCGGGCCGAACTGACCGAGACCCGCCGCGCGCTGGAAGAGCGCAAGGTGATCGACCGCGCCAAGGGCCTACTGATCAAGGCGCGCGGCGTGACCGAGGACGAAGCCTATGCCATCCTGCGCAAGGCCGCGATGGACCAGGGCCGCCGGGTGGCGGATGTGGCCGAGGCGCTGGTGACGGCGGCGGGGCTCTTGTCGTGAAGCTGACGCCGATCCCCGTGGGCTTTGTGCCACTGGTCGACGCCGCGCCGCTGATCGTGGCCGACCAGATGGGATTCGCCGAAAGCGAGGGGCTGGCGCTCGATCTTCGGTCCGCGCCGTCGTGGTCCGCGCTGCGCGACATGGTGGCCTTCGGGCGGGTCGATGCCGCGCACATGCTGGCCGTGGTGCCGGTGGCGATGGCGCTGGGGTTGGGCGGCGTCACGACGCAACTCTCGGCGGTCTCGGTCCTGTCGGTCAACGGCACCGTGATCGGCGTCGGCCGCGTGCTGGAGGCGCGGCTGCGCGAACAGGGCTATACCTTCGACTTCCACGACGCCGCCGCCGCCGGGGCCGCGCTGGCGCAGGCGGCGCGAGGCGCCTTGGTGATCGGCGCGCCTTTCCCCTTTTCGATGCACGTCGAACTGCTGCGCTACTGGTTCGCCGCCACGCCGCTGGCGGAGGCCGAGATCGAAATCCGCACCGTCCCGCCGCCGATGATGGCGCAGGCGCTGGCCGAGGGCGAGATCGACGCCTTCTGCGTCGGCGAGCCCTGGGGATCGGTCGCCGTGGAGGGCGGCTCCGGGGCGCTGCTGCTGCCCGGCAAGGCGATCTGGGCCTTTGCCCCGGAGAAGGTTCTGGCCGTCCGCACCGAATGGGCCGAGGACGAACCCCAGTTGCTGGGCCGCCTGATGCGCGCCGTCTGGCGGGCGCAACGCTGGCTCGCCGCGCCTGACAGCCACATCGCCGCCGCCGAGCTGCTGTCGCGCAAGGGCTGGCTGGACCTGCCTTCCGACGTGATCGACCGCGCGTTGACCGGGCGGCTGACCGTCTCGCCCTCGGGCGACCAGCGCCACTGTCCGGGCTTCCTCGACTTCCACGCCGGTGCCGCCAGCTTTCCCTGGCGCAGCCAGGCCCGCTGGATCGCGCGCCAGCTGGCCATGCGCCACGGGCTCGACCCCGCCGCCGCTGCCGATGCCGGGGCAAAGGTGTTCCGCACCGACCTTTACCGCCGCCACATGGCGGGCGTCGGTGCCGAACTGCCCAGCGCCTCGGAAAAGGTCGAGGGGGCGATTCTGCACCCCACCGCCGTTCCGACGCAGGCGGGGCGCCTCACGCTCCAGCCCGATTCGTTCTTCGACCGCCGGGTTTTTGACCCCTCGGCCTGAGGCTGCCCAAATCCTGCGCAATCCCTGCCGAGTCATGCTGCAATGCAGCAAGAATCGCCTCGCATTTGCGGAAAATGCTGGATCATGGCGGGGCGGTTCGGCATAAAGGTCTGGCCTGAGGCAATGGCGTCTCACGGCACGGTTTCACCCAGCATCGGGATCCTTGAGCAAAGCCGCTCGACCCTTCGTCACCCATGACGAAGCGCGTCAGCGGCTTTTTGTCATTCGCCCGTGCCTCCTCCTCGCGGGCCAGCAGAAGAAGAAAGGTAACGACATGAAGACCTTTGCCCTCTCCCTGACCCTGACCACCGCGCTTTCCGGCGCCGCCTTCGCCGAGCTGGCGCTGGAGAAGGACCAGCTCACCTTCGGTTTCATCAAGCTGACCGACATGGCCCCGCTCGCCGTCGCCTACGAACAGGGCTACTTCCTCGACGAAGGGCTGTTCGTCACGCTGGAGGCGCAGGCCAACTGGAAGGTGCTGCTTGACGGTGTCATCGGCGGCACGCTGGACGGCGCGCACATGCTGGCGGGCCAGCCGCTGGCCGCGACCATCGGCTATGGCACCGATGCGCATATCGTCACCCCGTTCTCGATGGACCTGAACGGCAACGGCATCACCGTTTCGAACGAGGTCTGGGAGATGATGAAGGCCGACATCCCGAACGGCCCAGACGGCAAGCCGCAGCACCCGATCAGCGCCAGCGCGCTGGCCCCGGTGGTTGCCAGGTTCAAGTCCGAGGGCAAGCCCTTCAACATGGGCATGGTCTTCCCCGTCTCGACCCACAATTACGAGCTACGCTACTGGCTGGCGGCGGGCGGGCTGAAACCCGGTTTCTACAGCCCCGAGAACGTCACCGGTCAGATCGGCGCCGACGTCTTCCTCTCGGTCACCCCGCC